>JAQGHT010001250.1 GCA_028291565.1 Planctomycetaceae bacterium
GGCGAAATCGACATCATCGCGATCGACCAGGACTTCATTGTCTTCGTCGAGGTCAAGACCCGCTCGTCCACCGCCGCCGGTCATCCCACCGAAGCCGTGACGACCAGCAAGCAGATCCAATTGACCAAGCTGGCAATGGTCTTTCTCAAGCGGCACAAGCTCCTCAATCATCGCGCCCGCTTTGACGTGGTCTCGATCATCTGGCCAGCAAGTTCGAAAGAGCCCCTCATCGAACACTATGTCAATGCGTTTCCGGCTGTGGAACGTTGGACCATCTGACCTACGTCCTCTCATTCGCGATTAATTGACTGTCAATCAGTCACCTACCTTGGGAACTCATAAAATGAGCACTCCAGCGTAAAAAACTTTCCGCTATCCATGAGTTGGTGAAATCGGGGCCACGTCTGCGGGTTTCCAGCTTTGGCGGCTGTAATTCCAAGATATAGGAGTTTAGGCAATCGTGCAACAGTCTCTGAAGTGGAGTCTGTGAGTTTAAGGCTGTCGCCCAGAATCAGACATTGCAGGTTTTTCAACGATCGTAGTTGTTCCGTTCCGCGATCTGTATATTCTTGGGAATATACATGCAAGGTCTCGAGGTTTGTCAATTTGCCGATGTATTCTAAACCACGGTCACTAATTCTAGAGTTCCTGATAATAAGTGAGGTCAGTTTGGGAAATTGCGTGAGAAGGGAGTAATCCGTGTCATCCAATTGTCGCCCGTCAATTTCCATCTCCTTCAGTTCCGAGCAGCTTTTCAGAGCTTGCAACGCGTCACGCGTGATTTGAATTCCTTCCGTTTCCAGATTCCGAAGTTTCAGATGTGCCGCCAGCGCCCTCAGCCCTTGCGATGTCACACTCGAGTCGAGGACTTTTAGCCCTTCGAGCTTTGGAAATGTCGCAATAATTGACAGGCTTCTGTCATTAAAACGGGGGTCTTTAAGCCAGACCAATCGCAAACTTGGGTGTTCGGCCAACAGATTCAAGTCACTGTAGTCAAAATCACATCGATCAAGGACCAAGACTTCAAGTGTTGTCAGTCCACGAATCGTCTTCATGTCCGCGGCGGAAAGTGGGACAGACTGTAGTCGGAGCTTCTTAAAGTTCTTGCATCGCGTCAATCCATGGAAAATCGAATTTGATTCATCAACATTGAAATCGGCTGGGATTTCGAATACTTGAGAGTGAATGAATTGTCCATCTCCAAACAAATTCAATTCGTGCAACTTGGCCAATTGAGGTAAAAGATCTTTCACAACCTGAAAATCTCGAATACCCGTCAATTCAAGTTCACACAGGCAACTCAGTTGACCAAGCCGTCGAATTGCTTCGGTATTCACTTCGCTTGCTTCGCCTCGAATTGAATAGACATCCAGAAACACATTCTTCAAGCATTTCGGGAGTGCTTCCGCTGAGACCGAGCTAAATCGATTTGATTTGATCAGCAGGGATTCGCCATTGTTAAGTGTGTCAAATGCGTTGGAACGCCGGATTTCCAAGCCGATCACGATTCCAAGACCAACCAAACAGGCGAACACACTAAGAATCACCGCCAGGCGCAGACACCGCCGTAATCGATTTATTGAATGCGTCGTGAGATCAGGTGTGCCATTGAGATACTCGGCTTCATGAGTTGCTAGTTGTCCCATGATGACACGATTCTTTCGAAGCCAGAAAAACCATGTACTAACTTGCCGCAAAGCGGCATACTTTGCCGGATCGCCATAACAGTGATACGCAAGAAAACATCGATTGCGTGGGCCCATAATCAAAAATTCTGAATCCGTGTTTCGTCCGTGTCCATCCGTGGCTATGATCAAATTGTGTCGGCCGCGACCAAGACCATCCGCTGCTGCGGGGTGAGTCAATTCAGGATATTCGTCATGTTGTATCCCTTTCCGCCGGATGGGTTCTTCGACTTTGGGCGAACCTACTGGAGGGTGGTCGGTATCACGATCGGGTTGGTCTGCGTCTGTCACGTTCTTGGCGCGTTGTGGTACTTTATCCGACGGGCGCTGGGGCGACGGAGCTCGAAATGGTCTTTTCTCATTTCTGGAAGCGGAGTCATCATATCTGCACTGTTGATCCGATTGCTTCTCGCCAATCAAGACAAAGCATTCGGCAGTTTAGAGCTGCTGTTCTGGGCGGCAATGTGCGGCATCGCGGTCCTGTTTGATAGCGCGTGGGCGCTTTCGTTTCCCAATCAGGCGATAGAGTCCCGCAAAATGGAGGTATCGCACGGTTTGATGATTGTCGCCATCTTGGGAACGACGTCGGCACTCCTCTTGCCGAGTCTTTCAACTCCCCCAGAAGTGCGATTTCGGTTCGACTGTAAGAACAATCTCAAACAGATTGGATTGGCAATGCACGACTGGCACGACGAGCACCATCGATTTCCTGACACACGAACTCAGGAACGAGACGAACCTGAATGTAGTTGGCGAATCGGACTGTTACCTTCGCTTGAACATCGGGCCGAATACAAGAATTATGACCGATCCCGAACCTGGAATGACTTGCCGAATTCGAAATTGGCACAGCGGCAACTCGATGTCT
This sequence comes from Planctomycetaceae bacterium, assembly GCA_028291565.1. Lineage (GTDB taxonomy): Bacteria > Planctomycetota > Planctomycetia > Planctomycetales > Planctomycetaceae > JAKFVC01. The sequence goes on from JAQGHT010001250.1 coordinate 2,554, forward strand.
TTTCTTGTCGCTCGGTCCCGGAAGCACAGCGGCGAAACGAGAACGGCGAATTCTATACTGCCTATGCGACACTAATCGGACCGAATACCGTTTTCCCGGATGGTGAGGGTCTGGCACTGCGTCAAATCTCAGATGGAACTTCCAACACGATATTGGTCAGTGAAGCGTGCGGCCAGCAAATCTTATGGACGGAGCCTCGGGATATCGAAGTAAGTCCGAAAAACATTGGCGTCAATTTACCGGGGGAGCGTAAGTTTCATTCTTCCGGGACATTGTCGTCCTATCACTCCGGAGGCGCATTCGCTGTTCTGGCAGATGGTGCTGTTCGCTTCGTCAGCAATGAAATTGATCCGCAAGTGCTGCGTGCGATCACATCGGCGACTGGCGGCGAAGAGCACAATGACTTCTGAGGAATCGTCGCTATAGTCATGAGCTAGAGCGGTTTAACTTTGGGTCTGCCGGGAGGGCGGAGCTCCTGCTTTTGAAGTTGCGGTATTTTGATTGGTTATTGTGCAAATTTTCCGACATGTCGGCTCTTGCGGCCCATAGGGTCGCGATTCGACAGCCCAGGCTATCGGCCTGGGACCAGTGCGATCAATGATGCTCACAAGGCCCAACGGGCCGCAACCTGAGCGATCGCAAACCGAGTTAGAGTTAGTTAGAGGTTCATGTCGGGTTGCGCCCCGGTTGGGGCTTCGAATCCCGCATGGGGCCATTCCCAGGCCGATGGCCTGGGCTGTCGAATCGCCGCCCGTTGGGCTGCAAATACTGAATGATCTTGCTGCCTTGTCTCGAATCGCTCAAACAGCGCAACTTCCGAAGCTCCTGCTGAGCATTCTTATTTGCGGCACATCCAAGGTTAAGCCGCTGTAATACCAAGGGTAGCTGCTGTGCGGTATCTCTGAGCTATTGGGGATCCCCTTCGGAGATCGATAGGATTGAAATCCATCACGGGTTGATTTTCAGAAATCTGAACAAGCCAGCGGCTTATTCTACGACTTTGCTGCGAATCTCAGCTCGCATCGTCGCAAATTCCAACTCATTCAGCACAGGCGTCAGTCCTGCCGTTGAGATTGGCGCCGGTAAATCAACCCAACTTCGGCATCCGGCAAAGTGTGGCGAATTCTCGAGTGCATGAATTTCCGGCAATTTCGAGATCCGCACGACTAGCAAGAACAGGCCCGGGTTTCGGTAATGAAATCGCTCTTTCAGCGTTTGTTCGGACCACCAGTGCATTCCTTTAAGCTTCGGTAGCAATACTTCGTCCGTGATCTCGAAGACGTCCGTAACTTCTGCCAACAATTGTAAAGGTACCGAATCCGTTTCGTGTCGATCCAGGAGAGTCGCGTCAAGAACAAGCCCAGCCTCGTCCACGAGTTTCATGCGGTCTGTTTGATGTAGATAAGTTGGGAAGAGCCAGAATTCGCGATGGGCAACTCGGAAGCCATCGCGACCTTCGTGAATTCCCCCTTTGCGCAAAATGAGTGTCTGTTTTCCGCTGGCCAAGGCCTGACAAATGACCGCCCATTCTTTGAACGCGATCCCGCATTCAGTCGACATCTTTTAAAATTCCTTCGTAAGGCATTGCATCGCATTGAGTTCGGACGATTATCCGGAACGCCAAAGATCATTTAAGTCCAAAAGATTTTCAATTCCTGTTCGAAAATCAAGGAAACGGGTCTCGCGAGATCCAGGATTTTGGGGTAGAGTATTTTCACCGCTCCGACAGTATGCGACCCATCGTGGTCCCCCCCAATTCTCCCTCCGAGTACTTTGCCGTGTGGCCATTGCCCGTCGCGCAACGCGTGATCATTTTCGCCGGATGTCTGGCGACAATCTACACTCAATTCACGATGTCCCCTGCAACTGTGGAATATGCCCGCACCATGGGCGCCACCGGAGTGCATATCGGGATTCTGGCGGCATTGCCCACCGGCATGCTGTTTACGCAATTTCTAACAGCCTGGATCGCGACAGGACTCCGTTTCCGCCGCAGGACCTGGATGGCAGTTTCGCTGGTTCAGCGAACGATCTACCTGCCGGTGGCATTCGGGCCGTGGTTGGTACCAGGCTTATCGGAATCATTCTGGCTGTGGGCGTTGATGTTCGCGGCTGCAGCAAATTACGGAATGCTCCATTTCGGGTCGCCCTTGTGGCTTTCCTGGATGGGCGATTACTTACCACCGCAGGGCTTGAATAGATTCTGGGGTGCACGTCAATTATGGATGCAATGGACAGCAGCCGGTACACTGGGACTGTGCGCCGTCGTCCTGTTGAAATGCGGTTTGCCAATCCGCGTCGCATTCACAGGATTGCTGTGTTTCGCATCGCTCGCCGGAGTTCTGGATATCCTGTGCTTCATCAAGGTACATGAGCCCCCCGTCACAGCATCACCTACGATTCCACTTGCGCAGATCCTGGCAGCCCCGTTTCAAGATCGCAATTATCGGACATTCATTTTCTACAGTTGTTTCTGGCATTTCGCAGCCATGCTGGGAGCACCCTTTATCAGCCTGTATTTGCTGTCCTATATCGGGATGGATCTGTTCCAGGTCTTGATCTTATGGAGTCTCTCCTGGATCGGCGGTGCGGTGGTTTCCCATTGGGTGGGACGTTTCGCCGATACGTATGGGAATCGTCCGCTACTGGTACTGTGCACGGCGTTCAAGTCCGTCAATATGCTGGCCTTGCTGCTGGTCCCCCCCGATCCCGCAATCTCATTCTGGCTGCTGATTCCCGTTTTGATGGTGGATGCGATGCTTAATGCAGGAATCGAGAACGCCAATAAGGGATTCATGTTACTGAATTCACCAACGGAAAACCGCACTGTGTTCATTGCGGCGGGAACGGCCCTGGCGGGCATGATTGGATGTATTACAGCCATCGTTGCAGGCGGAGTCCTGACTTCGCTGGAGGCCTATCGTTGGAGCATGCCGACGCCATTTGGCTCGATGCTGATCACAAATTTCCACCTACTGTTCGCGTTCAGTTTTCTGATGCGACTGATGGCGGTGGAATTAGCCCGCTGGGTCCGCGAACCAGGTTCGATTCTGACTCGGAACGCCTTGATCGCAGTCTGCGGCTTGAACCAAGTCGGCGCACCGATGCTGAAAATGATCCGCCAGGTTGCCCCGTCCAAGTCATCGCAGATTCTGTTGACCGATGATGATTCAACAGTCACAGAGGCTGTCAGGCATGCCGCATAAAACGTGGCACAATCAGCGAATTTCCGCCTCAGTCTGGCTCCGGTGGGTTTCACCGTAAAGGATTTTCGTGTGGAGAAATTCCTTGTAGCTGAAATCGTGAGATTTCGGGTGGGACACGTCGATCGGCCCGAATTCTCACGAATTCAGCTACGGAAATCTCTCACAGCGTACCACGGGGTGGCCGAGGCGACCGCGTTACTTCGATTTCGAGTCCTATTTTTCGAACTCGTTCCTTAGAACTTCCGGATCTGTCGCACCGAAATTTCCAACGCTTTCTTGTTCAGACTCAGAAACAGGGACTTCTACCTGTTCATTCGTTACTGATATACTCACGGCTGCGGAAGCTGCTCGGCGTCAATAACTTGCACTTTGCGCACCTCAGACCCGCAATTGATCATTCCGCCTTCCAGCACTCGGGCTGTGATTCCTCCAT
>JAQGHT010000108.1 GCA_028291565.1 Planctomycetaceae bacterium
GGATCAGATCTGCGTCCGAATCGATCGTGTTGTACAACAAGTCCGCGAAGCGTCCGGAAATAGTCTGCTGTTTTCCAGCGGACATTTTCTGCGCATCTTCGCCGCCCGTTGGCTCGGACTGGAACCGGCGGCGGGCAAGTGCTTCACCTTAAGCACGACCAGTCTGAGTGTGCTCGGTTACGAGCATGCTCGATCACAGCCGGTGATTCAGCAGTGGAATAATACTGAACATTTAAGAACACTGGAATATTAAAGGCCCGCGCATCAATGACTGTGACTCGGTCATTTGTCATTTGTGAAATGCTCTTCCGTCCCAGATGACAGGAGACACATGACGATTTATTATATTCGCTTGAACATCATAACCAATGATTCCGACAATCATTTTGAGACATTCGGTGGACCCCCGCCAGGGTGTTAGCGGGGATCGGCGAGAATTGTCGTCATTTTACGCTGATTCTTGAAGCTTAGGACCGAAGCACGAATCAATGTCGTGGCTGACGCTGCTTGCGTCAGCGGAGATGCTGGCAGCATACCCACGTTATGACATTTACTGATTCATCGATCTTCAGAAGAACCAGACAAAAAACCGAGGAACCAGTGGGCTTACACCCACCGCACGCCAAGTTGTTTGTCAGCCTTTTAGTCTGTTTAAACACAGTAATGACTATGCCGGGCGCTACGCTCTTCTGTGAACGTTAATCGTTTGTGTGATGGTGCTGGAGGGCAATCCAGAATTCACCAAAGTGACGTTGAATGCTCGAGTCAAGGCCTTCAGTCCGCTGCTCTTTGTTGCGAACGTGATGCCCCGCAGAAAGCTTTGAACCGCACTGCTTGTGACACTACCGCCTAGTTGGATCTGTAGAGTCAGAGTCCCGTGTGAGTACTGTGCCCCTGTGGTAGACCCGATTCCGCTCGATGACGGAAAGACGAACTGGTCGGTGATTCTCCGGGTCGTGCCGACCGCATTGACGCTGATTGTCAATGTGCCACCCGCCAGACTAGCGCCACCGTTGACAACGACGAGGGGCAGAATCGAAATCGGAGCTTGTCGATTGACCCAGTTGACCGTGTTACCTCCGAGAGCGAGGCTCAGAGAATCATCGACATTCGTGACCGTCACTGCGATTTGCTGGACGATCAGACCGCCGTTGCCGTCGTTCGCGGTGACCTGCACGTTATAGACGTTGTCCGTGCCGGCATCCGTGGGAGCTTCAAAGTCAGGCGCGGTCACGAAGGTCAGCTGGCCGATGCTGGAGATGGAGAACTTGCCTTGATCAGCGCCGCCAGTAATCGAGTAATGGACCGTCTGAGCCGGGATGTCGGCATCGGTGGCGACCGTGGTGCCCACGACGGTGGTATTCTCTGCGACGCTGAATGTCGCGGACGACGTGAACACCGGGACGTGCGAATTCGTGGAAATCACAGTGACTGCAATATTCTGCAGGGCAATTCCACCATTCCCATCACTTGCCGCGACCTGCAGGTCGTAAACATTATTCGTACCGGCATCAGTCGGCGTTTGAGAATCGGGAGCCGCGACAAACGTCAGGACGCCTGAGCTGGTGATCGAAAACTTCGCTTGATCGGCACCGCCGCTAATCGTGTAGGTGACCGTCTGGGCGGGCAGATCGGGGTCATTGGCAACGATTGTCCCGACCGAAGTGGAATGCTCGGTGACATTAAATGTGGCGAGCGTGGAAAACACAGGCGGCTCGTTCACAGGTGTCACCGTGACGGAGAGATTCCGATTGGTCAAGCCACCGTGGCCATCACTGGCGGTGATTTGCAAAACATACACGTTGTCCGCGCCCGCATCTTTTGGCGATTCAAAGTCGGGAGCGGCCACAAATGTCAGGACGCCCGAGCTGGTGATTGAGAATTTTGCCTGATCGGCGCCGCCGCTGATCGAGTAAGTGACGGTCTGAGCGGGTTGATCCGCGTCGGTTGCCACGACGGTCATAACCGCGGTCTGGTTTTCGGCGACATTGACACTCGTGGGAGTTGTGAATACGGGACTATGGTTGCCGTTCCCGAAGATCACGTAGCTCTCGCCGGCTGAGGTCAGGGTATTGTCTTGCCCGTCGCCAGCGGGTGCCCCGATCAGCAGATCATCGAAGCCATCCTGGTTAACGTCGCCCGCACGGGATACTGACTGTCCACTGCGGTCACCCAGATCCACTCCGTTGATCGTGATTCCCGCCGTATCCAAAGTTCCCAGTTCGATTGTTGCCGGCAACGTCGCGCCGCCGAAGACGACATAACTCCAACCGGCGGACAACCTGGCGTCGCCCAGCTGTTCGTCGCGTCCAGATCCTATAATGACATCATCGAAGCCGTCCCCGTTCACATCCCCCGCATTTGAAACGGAGCTACCTGTTAAGTCGGCAGCATTCGCACCGAAGAGGGTAATCCCGGCCGAATTCAGGCTCGCCAGATTGATGGTTGACGGCAGTGAGTCTGAGCCGAATATGACATAGCTTTCACCAGCTCCATTTTTGGTGTTGGTCGCTCCGTCCCCTTTGTCCGCCCCAATGATCAGATCGCCAAATCCATCGTGATTCATGTCCCCGGCATTCGATACAGAAATGCCACTCTGGTCATTGGCATCGATACCGTAAATCGTGACGCCGGCTGAGCCCAACGTGGCCAGGTCGATTGTCGCAGGCAGCGCTGATCCGCCATACACGACGTAACTCTCGCCCGCTCCCGTGGACGTGTTGTCAGCGCCCGCTCCACCGGGGGCTCCGATAAAGACATCGTCAAAACCATCTCCATTAACATCTCCCGCGCTCGACACCGCAAAACCGCTCTGGTCATCCGGGTCGACACCATAAATTGTCACGCCCCCCGAGCCCAAGTTTCCCAAGTCGATTGTTGCTGGCAGGGTCGGAGAGCCAAAGATCACGTAGGTCGCACCGGCATTATCTTTCAGATTACTCGCGGCGTCGGCCGCGCTGGCCCCGATCAAAAGGTCGCTGATTCCATCCCCGTTGACATCACCCGCCCGCGACACTGCATTTCCGCTGCCGTCATAAGCGTTCGCGCCGAAGATTGTGATTCCAGCTGATCCCAGATTTCCCAAGTCGATGGTTGTCGGCAGCGATGGTCCGCCAAAGATGACGTAACTTTCACCGGAATCGGTTTTCGCGCCACCTAACCCATCACCGGCGGGTGCTCCGATGAGCAGATCGCTGAATCCGTCACCATTCAAGTCGCCGGCACTCGAAACGGAACTTCCGCTCAGATCATACGCGTCTGCACCAAATATCGTGATTCCGGCCGAGCCCAAGTTCGCCAGATTGATTGTCGCTGGCATCGAGGGACCACCGAAAATCACGTAACTCGCGCCCGAGTCCGTTTTCGAGTTATCTGCGCCGTCACCGCCGGACGCTCCGATGAACAGATCATCAAAGCCATCACCATTCACGTCTCCCGCGTTCGAGACAGCGCTACCACTTTGGTCTTGCGCATCGGCTCCGAACAGTGTGACGCCCCCCGAGCCCAGACTTCCCAAGTCAATTGCTGAGAGTACATAACGTTGTTCCAAAACCTCAACACGCGATAGAAAGCCAAGGTGTTGTTTTCTCAACGGGTGAGTTTTGTAAACTAGACTGAGGAAAGGGTTCGTTTGACGTCGCCAATTGAGAAGCCATGATCGAAGCAGCATGTCGCAGGATTCCTGTTTCGAATAAGGGTCGCGGAGATGAGCGGTAGATGTTGCGAATCGAAAATTGGCAACCCCCGGCTCTCGTCCGAAATGACGAACGCCGGCGCGTACCTGTCCGATGTGGCAAGCGCACCCTGTTAGAGACCCTAGGTCACAGAAACGAATTGTCAATTTAAATTCGCTTTCTCGCGACCTGACCTGTCTGGCAATCGTCGCTGGCATGCTCTGTCGCAGCGTATCCCCGTCCGGTCTTGAGCCGACTTGTCACTTCGAACTGGAGCTACAGCGCTCGAACCCAATGTTTCTCCGATTCAGGGGAAATGGAATTCCCAGAGTCAAGTGGAATGCGTGCAATTGCTGAGCGAGGCAAGTCAATTTTAATCACGCCAGAGCACTCAGAAAAAACTGGCAAGTGGTCGGAGTCAATCGAAAGGTTCTATTTTTCTCGCTCAAGTCCAGTCCATCGTCTCATTTTCCCGCACTTCCGGTTCGGCGTCTTAAGAACAAATAAAATCTTTGACTCGGTGTGACACGCCGAATGGCAAGGTTTTCGAGAACTTTTCTTGATGAAAGCGATGTTTTTAAGCCCGAAACGCCAATGGCTGGACTTGGCCAAGGCGAAAGCCTGGTCCCCGGAAGAGATCGTGCGGCGCTGGCTGCGGTTGTGTCCGCCGAAAGACCGCTATGGCAAACAAATGCTTGTGACGGCCGCGAGGCAAATGATTCTTTTCCTCGTGCATCCAATCGGCAAGTCCACGAACGCGCAAGTTTGCCGCTCAATGAGGACGAGTTTTGAGAGAAAGTCGAGCTTTCCATTGTGGTGCGACACTGCGTGTCACACCAAGCGAGCCAGAGACCCAGCGATTGGGGAAGTATCCATTGAACGGCACGCGTTGAAACGGATCATCCCGAAACTCTGCATCAGCCTCAGGCTGATACAGAACTGATGGTCCGATGGAACCACGCGGGATGACACCTCGCCAGTCGCTTCGCTCCTCACTCGCCTTTCACGACACGGAGTGTCGTGCCACAAAAAGCTGGAGAAACTCTTGGTAGTTGGCTCATTGAACGAGAGCAGGCGGCAGATCAGGTCTGATCTGGTTCAGGCGGTGCGGGAGGCGCGTAAGCCTCCGGCGGAGCATCTCTCTTTTGCTCTTTCTTCGTGCGTTTGTCATCCGCACGGTGTTTTTTGTCTTGTTCTCGTTGACGCTTGGCGTAGGTGTTTCTGTTCTTGGCGATAGGACACTCCGAGAAAAAAGCGACGACACCTGAACCTGCGAGGGCGTCCCCACGGTGGAGACACGACCCCAAAGTCAATGCCGCTGCACCAATGATTATAGCGCAAATGGTCAGACCGGGGAATGCCGGACCGAAATAATGCCATTTTCAGCCCAATGCATCAGCAAATTCGCCAACGTGACTTACGTGACTTGATAGTGATTCGTCCGTCAACAACGCGGCGACAGCGGATAACGCAACCGATGACGTGCCAACTGATCCTAACTGATTCGAACGTAATCACTTGTGCTTCAGGCATGTATCGGGGGCAAGTAATCCGTGCTAACACACAGGACATAGGGGCATCACTTTGGGTTTGGTTCGCAGATCTGCGCAACATCCTCCCCGGTGAGCATGGTACTCGTCCGCTCAGGGCGAGCGGTTAAGTCTCAAAAACATGCCGAATCGGCACTCGTCGCGGTTTTGGTTCTAATAAAACTCCATTCCGGAAAGTCATTCCGAGATGGAGATTGCCGTCCATTCGCTCGTCATTCCTCACGATCTCTTGTTTGATTTCTCGCCCGGCTGGAACGTGGCGCGCATTTTGCGGCCAGATCCAAGGACGGAAATTCAAATCAACGGAGGCTGTCATGACCAGTGCGAACCTTGAGACTTACCGCAAACAACTTCAAGAACTCTCGGCAGACGTTCAAGAAAATGTCTCGGATGTCCGTGAACAGGCTCGGCAGCCCACCGGCGGCCAGGCGGATGGTGGACTTTCAAACGTCCCGATGCATCTTGGCGACTTGGGATCCGAAGCTTTCACTCAGGAATTGAATTCGACGCTTCTGGAAACCGAGCAGGATTTGTCCAACGATATTGAGGATGCACTACAGCGTATCGAAGCGGGAACGTTTGGAACCTGCGAGGAATGCGGTCAACCCATCTCCGAAGCCCGACTTAAAGCATTGCCCTATGTGCGTTATTGCATCAACTGCGCGGACACTGCAGACTCAGCGCCGCGTGCCAATCTGAATATCGGACGACCTCGCAGCCCCCGGGATACTTTGGCGAGTAGCGCTGGGCAGGGTGTTGAACCGCATGATGAAATTACGACACAGGGTTCAGGAAAAGGCCAATCCCCTGCTGACTCGGCAGCCGGAGCTGCGGGTGGGGGAACAGCAGTCGGTGGCCTGGCAGGCACGAACTCAGGTCGAGGCGATCCAGAGGACGTCGATCTGGAAGGCGCAACCGCCAGCAGCAAGTTCATTCCGGAATCGGAAGAAGTCAACTCGGGGTACGCTGGCCAGTCGGGCGGCGCTGTGGGTGGAACACCGGCGAATGGACGTGGAACGCTCCGTAGCCACCCTGGTTCTTGATGCCAATTCCTGGAGGATTGAGATTCCGGTCCTCAC
>JAQGHT010000132.1 GCA_028291565.1 Planctomycetaceae bacterium
GCGGCGTTTCCTGTGTGCCAGGCGAATTCATTCAAGATGCTGGCGATATTTTCGGTGTCACCGGGTTTCGTAGCGTCCTCACCAAAGCTGTAGGCCGTGGTCGCCCCGGCGCGGCAACAATATTCCCATTCCGCCTCTGAAGGCAAACGAATTTCTTCATTGGCAGCGATCAGTTTCGCGGCCTTCATTTTGGCGGTGGCTGTTTTGCAAAACATCTGGGCGTCTTCGAATGTCATCATTTCCGTGGAATTTCGCTTCCCTTTCCACTTGCTGGGGTTTGAGCCCATCACGGCCGCATACAAATTCTGCGGAACCTCATACTTGGCAATGTAGAACACGTTTTTCAACGTGACTTCGTGCTGTGGTTGTTCCGTCGCCGGGCCGGTCTTGGAACCCATCTGGAATGATTTGGGAAACTTGCCCTGGCCGGGTGTGATCTCGACGAATTCGGAATTGAAGATTTTTAAAATATCTTCGTCGGCAACCGCGGGTTTGTCTTGATTGGCTGCACGCGATTCCTGCGCGGCGAAGATGCCGCAAGCGAGTGCCACACCGAATCCAATAATGAGCCGACGCTGAAACATATTGTACTCCTTGGGAAAATACTGAGATTGAGGTTTGAGAATCATTTCTTCCGAGACGGACGGTTCTCTGCCAAGACGACACTTTAACAGAATGACCCGGACACACAGAGTGTGACACAGTACTCCGTGTCGTGACGTGCTATAGCGGGGCAGTTTTTTAACCTGTCATCCACCTGAACTGACAGGTTGAAAACCTGTCCTACCGATTTCTGTACGGGCCCTTCGCGTTGTGAATCGTGGGGTGGCGGACACTCTCGACACGGAGTGTCGAGCCACACTGCACACTGTTTCTGCAAGCGGTTGCCGAGATATACTCCGCGAGTTGTTCGTGAATTCTCACCTTGAAGGACCGCGTTCCATGCTTCACCGAAGATTGACTTTCACTGTTTTGTTACTGGGCCTTACCGGCGCCATGTCTCTCGCGGATGTGCACGCTGCGGACGAAATTCCGAAGGGCGAAGTCACCAAATACACGTTTGAGCAAAGCAAGATCTTTCCGGGGACCTTTCGGGAGTATTGGGTTTACATTCCGAAGCAGTACGACCCCGCCCACCCCGCTTGTGTCTATGTCAATCAGGACGGCCTGCAATACAACGCTCCGGCGGTCTTTGACGAGCTGATTCAGAAGAAAGAAATGCCCGTTACGATTGGCGTGTTCGTCACTCCAGGACGCGTCAAGGCGACCTCGGAGCATGCTTTAGATCGGTTCAATCGCAGCTTTGAATACGATGGATTGGGCGATAATTATGTCCGGTTTTTGCTGGAAGAACTGCTGCCCGACGTGGAGCAGAAAAAAGCCAGCGACGGTCGCGCGATCAAGCTCTTGCAAAGTGGTAATGATCGCTGCATCGGCGGGGCCAGCAGTGGAGCGATTTGTGCGTTCACTGCCGCCTGGGAACGGCCCGAGGCCTTCTCACGAGTCTTCAGCGCCATCGGCACCTATGTCGGCCTGCGTGGTGGGCAGAACTATGCGACACTGGTCCGAAAATACGAGCCCAAGCCGATTCGCATCTATTTGCAAGACGGCAGCGCAGACCAGAATATTTATGCGGGCGACTGGTGGATGGCCAACCTGGAAATGGAACGGGCCTTGACGTTCGCCGGGTATGAAGTGGAACACGCCTGGGGTGAAGGCGGACACAATGGTGAGCATGCGACGAAGATTTTTCCCGACGCCATGCGGTATCTCTGGAAAGACTGGCCAGCTCCTGTGAATGCCGGTCCAGGTTCCAAACAGCTGCAAGAGATCCTGATTCCCGGCGAAACCTGGAAACTTGTCGCTGAAGGCTACAAATTTACGGAGGGACCGGCGGTCAACACCAAAGGGGAAGTCTTTTATAATGACGTCCCCAACAGCAAGCTGTTCAAAGTAGGCATTGATGGCAAAGTCACTGAAATCTCTGCCGACACGAAAAAAGGTGACGGCCAGGCATTTGGACCAGACGGAAAGCTGTACTCGGTGGCAAGCGGTGCCGAGCAAGTTGTCGCCTATGAATTCGAAGACGGCGCGCTTAAACCCGCGACGGTGGTCGCTGAGGGATTTCGAGGTAACGACCTGGTTGTCAGGCATAATGGCGGGATCTACGTCACCAATCCAGGTTGGAACGGGACCGATCCCAGCAAAGTCTGGTATATCAGTCCGCAAAAGGAGAAAACGGTCGTCGATTCGGGACTCAAGTTTTCGAATGGCTTAAGCCTGTCGCCGGATCAGTCGTTGCTCTATGTCGCCGATAGCCGAACTCATTGGGTCTACAGCTATCAAGTTCAGCCTGACGGATCTTTGGCCCACAAGCAGAAGTATTTCCACCTGCATGTGCCTGATACGGCGGAAGACAGTGGTGCGGACGGTATTCGAGTCGACCAGGATGGCCGCGTTTACGTTGCCACACGAATGGGACTGCAAGTCTGTGACCAGCCGGGCCGAGTCAATTGCATTATTCCTGTGCCGAACGGCAAAGTCTCGAATCTGAGTTTCGGGGGAGCGAATTCTGACACGATCATTGCGACGTGCGGAGATAAGGTCTATCAGCGCAAAGTCAAAGTCAAAGGTGCACCGGCTTGGCAGGCACCACACAAACCGGGGCAGCCCCGGTTGTAGTGTGATCACGGTAAGCTGAAATTAACAAAGACCTTGTGCTGTTTGGCTGTATGGACTGCAGGGGACTGATGGCGGACAAGACTTATTTCGTCCCATCAGTCCAATAGGTCTCAATCGTCGCATTCGTGATCCGGACAAACCATATCAGGCCTCAATGTGAGACTGGGTGACCCAGGCAGTCTGGCCTGAATACAACTTCTAGAGAGAGGCGGAATAGGTAAGCTATTGAGTAGCCCAGCTTCAAGTCGAAACACGTCTAGGCGGGAAATCCAACTCTTGTAGAATACACTCGCGTGACACCTCGGGCTGGATTTCCGACTAGAGCACTGCGCTTTGCCATAGTCCACGGAGAGTTCTTGAACGAAGCCACGCGAAGGATCAAGGTTGATCATGGCGATGCGGATTTGTCTTCTATTGGCGTTGGTACTCTTGGCTGGCTGCCAGGAAGTTCGCAACCGTATGCCGTGGGTTCAATTTCCGACACTCGCGCCACGCAGCCCGGCAGCCGAGCGGGAATCCTATTCGCAACACGATCCACTGCCTGACGATTCGCTGGGACCCAGCGTGAGCGGTCGACCTCGCGAAGCCCTGATTCAACGCGGTGAACCTCGTCGAGTCCTGGAGGCATCCGTCCCCACTGCATTCCAAAACGGTGGTTCGAGCACCCAACAACAGCCTCTGAGCGAATATCCCCAGACGGTGGTTCCCTAATCGAAACGCATGTGCGACAATGACAGCCGTATGCTGTGTCGGGTAACGGTTTTCAATTGTTACTGAGGACTGACTTCCGAGTACCGGCGACTGTCATTGAGGGGACCGACATGCGACGGCGATTCTTTCTGGGACTTGGATCGGTGGCCTGCCTGGCTTTGGCCCTGGAATCGGGTTTGATGTTCCCGCGCACAAGTCCTGCGGCCCCTCGAATTCCACGCACGATTGATACCAGTGGCGTGGAGATGGTCACTCCGCAGACTCAGCAAGCGATCGACCGTGGTCTGGCATATTTGGCAGTGCAACAGAACGACGATGGGTCGTTCGGTTCGGGAACCGTTTTCAGCCACAATATCGCGGTGACTTCGCTCTCGGGAATCGCGTTTCTTTCGGCCGGAAATACTCCGGGACGTGGCCGTTACGGCAAACACCTCGATCGAGCACTCAAATACATCCTGGAGCATGTCGGCCCCAATGGGTTTATCACCGCCCGTGATACCAGTCCACATGGCCCGATGTACGATCACGGATTTGCAACCCTTTTTCTGGCAGAAGTTTACGGCATGTCGCCATTGCCCGAGCTGCGAGAAAAGCTGGCTCTGGCGGTGAAGCTGATCATCAATACGCAAAATCGCGAAGGGGGCTGGCGCTATCAGCCAGTCCGCGGAGAGGCCGACATTTCCGCGACGGTGTGTCAGATCATGGCCTTGCGAGCGGCCCGTAACAGTGGGTTGTTCGTACCCAAAGATACGATTGACGCCTGTGTGTTGTATGTGCAGAAGTGCCAGGTCGCTGATGGTGGACTTCGTTATCAGCTGGATTCCACCGTTTCGCCCAGTGCCTTTCCACGTTCCGCGGCGGCGCTTGTTTCACTCTATAGTGCTGGCGTTTATGAAGGCCGGACAATTGAGCGTGGTCTGAAATACATGGAAGGCTTCATTCCGACTGGAGAGGTCTTCCGGCATGAGAACAACTACTTCTACGGACACTATTACGCGGTCCAGGCAATGTGGCACGCAGGCGGGGAACACTGGAATCGTTGGTTTCCGGCGATCCGCGACGAATTGCTGATCCGGCAGATGCCGAATGACGGCAGTTGGCCCGATTCCGTCTGTAATGAATACGGCACCGCGATGGCCTGCATCATTTTGCAGATGCCAAATCATTACGTGCCGATTTTCCAGCGATAGAGTGCCTCCGTGCGTCTCGTCCGAATTCACTTGAAGCACGCCATTCCAAACACGCATCGTGGGTTTGGCCTAATTCCGCGGCAGGTCCCGGAACTGTGAATGGCATTTTGAACAAAGTTGTGCAGACTTGTTAAACGCCGCTTCGAGTCCTCCGTTCGATGTTGAATCATCATCCGAGCGCACCAGCAGGCGTTCCAATTCCGCCGCCTCTTGGGTCGCCGATTGCAATAGCTGCCGAAATGGTTCGGGACGAGTCTGGGAGTCTGGCAAGCGGGCCGCTTCACGATAGTGTTCTCCCAGCAGGACTGCTGGCGTAGCCCGCAGCTTGGGATCCTCTCGCTCCGTTCCAGCCCACTTGAGACTTTGTTTCTGTTTCAGCTGGTCCCATTGCAGGTCCAACTGAACCATAATTTCGGCCAACTGGGGAACCGGGGCAGTTTCTGGGAAATCGTCAGCGATCGTCTCGAACTGAGATGAACTTGGACGCATAAGCGATTCGACCGACCCATAGAGGCCCCGGTATTTCGGATCAGTTCCCAGGGTCCGCAAAATTGCCAGTGCGTCAGATACCGTGCACTGTGAGTCATTACACTGCAGGATTTGAGCGGCGGCAGTCGGACCCCGATGCTTCCCATGATGGCAATGGACGTAAATCGGACGGGGCAGGTCGTGCGCGGCTTTGGCCAGACGCCAGGCCGTCTCTTGCGGAATGCCGTCATATCCAACAGGGATATGGACATATCGCAATCCGCGATTCCGGGCTGCCGTGACGTCGGGCCGCATACCGTCCACACTGATGATGGTCTTCACACCTAAGTCCTGCAGGGATTTCAGTCCGACAGGAATTTCGGGTGACGAGCCGCTGTATAGCCAATCTGTCACCCGGTACAAATTGTGAATTCCAGGACGCTCCAGCTTCTCCAATTGCAATGACACCGGCTTTTCTGGTCGAGAGGATTCGTGAGTGGAACTGGAGGAAGTTTGGGAACCAGCTGGATGTGATTCCTTCGTCGTCGGTTGCTTTTGACATCCGGCGACGCCACTTATTAAGAGCACCCACGCCAGTGGCCACAGGTGGGTCACCGGGATTTCTTTCAGAGAATTCATAGAATACATTACGTTCCGCGGAAATCTGGAAAAAGAGTGGTCGATCGCTTTTCGATGGGGCCACCAGCAGCTTTTAGAAAGACCTCAAACTCTCGCCGTTTTGTCTCTTGATGTCGCCAAATTCCAGGGACGGAGGACTCTACGCGTGTGAAAAACCAGCAATTCAAAGTCGACAGGACATGGATCAACGGAGATTGATTCTGACTCACGGGTCATTTTTTTTATATCCTGGAACGAACGGAGGACTTCACTGCCTAATGATTAGCGCATGAAATGCCGAAGAATTGAATAACCTTTCCTGGATTACATCCACAACTCCACCCGTGAATCCGTCATTCGACACCAAAACTTCACGCAACTCCTTTTTCCACAGACTCTTGAAGATGATTTTTGAGCTCGCCCCGAGCTTTTTTCCACATCGGCTCTAGCCAATCAGGCGGTTTTGACATCGAACCGGATAGTTGGTAATGAGCAGCAATGCTCGCTCCAAATCGCCATTGCTGGAATTTTCGCATCCTGTTAGGATTCCGGCCTTATCACAAATTCCCTTCAGTCCATATCAGCTCTATTGCGTGCACGTTGTGACACGTGATTCGGCTTAGCCTTGGTGATTCGTTCGCGGTCCGTTCCCCACGCCAACCGTCCCGAATCAACGTTTGACAGCCTTCCTCCACATCACGCGAATTCCCACTCCCTGATTGCACCACTGTTTCTACGCACGTAGAAGTTCAAGATTCATTCGCGTGAATTTGTTTCCACTAGCGATCGCTTCCCTATCGCCGAGAGTACGCCATGCCTATCGGATTTCGGCTTCGCTTTTCTCAACGACGTCTCCAAGCAGTTGCCTGGCTTGGGGTTTCCTGCGTTGGGTTGACAGGATGTTTGTCAACATCCCCTCGAGGCTTGTCGTATATTGGCCGGAAGCCGATTACGGACTATCTCGATAAGTCCACCGAGATCGCCCACCCGGTCCTGGACTCGACACCTGATGAGATCCGAAACTTTCCGGCCGGCCCCAGGACGATCAAAGATCGCCTGGATGCCAAGGATGTCTGGAACATGCCTCTGGCTGAGGCCATTCAACTGGCCTTGAAGAACAACAAAGTGGCCCGTCTGAATGATCGCAGTACGTTGCAGGGGAACAACAGCCGCGTCATGACATCGGGCGATGCTGTCACGACCACGTTCGATCCGGCGATCCAGGAAACGGGCGTTTTGTTTGGTGGCCGCGGTA
>JAQGHT010000416.1 GCA_028291565.1 Planctomycetaceae bacterium
GCTTTTCGAGTTCCTCTTCGGACAGTTTTCCGCGCGGCTTGGGTTTGCAGATCGTTGGTACCGGCACTGGTACTGGCGTAGCTGGTGTGCGCAGGCGGGGTGTGATGGGCGACAACGGTGTAACGCTACCGAAAAGTGAGATCATGGCGATTCATAATCCTTCCAGGAATTGTGCACTAGAACGGACGGTTTTTGCTGATCGCCCGCCACCCTCGTCGGGGGCGGGGCACGGGATTATCGCGACTACGGAAATTGGAATTCCCTTTTGCACTGAACGGCGAGTTTGTATCCAATTGGATACAAAGTTCTCAATGATGTCATTCGATCTCAATTAGAATTTGGCGCACGTCATCACCCTTTTCACACCACTGGGCATGTCACAGTGTGGCGACGGGCTCTGCGCTACTTCTTCGTCTTTCTGTCTGCACTTGACTAAAGCACTAACCGCTCAAAAGTCATTCGATCAATCTGCCTACAAATCGTTGCCGCTCAAAATCAACTGCCGTAGAATGAGACCGATTTGCGTAGCCAATCTCGCCAGAGACTGATGCAGTTCGCGCCGTTTCTGGTCCGATGCCCAAGGCTTGGCAACCTTGGCGACGTGGAAAGCCTCGATCCGAATTTGCTTGCGGAGTGAAGTGGGATGCTTGCAATTTCTGGGCGAGGCAAGTCAATTTTAATCACTCCAGAGCACTCGGAAAAAATCCAGCAAGTGGTCGGAGGCGGTCGACAGCCTCCATTTTTCTCGTTCGCGCCCAGTCAATCGTCTGATTTTCCTGCAATTTCGGTTCGTCGTCTTGAGGACAAATAGAATTTTCGGCTCGGTGTGACACACCGAATGGCGAGATCGAATGGCGAGGTTTTCGATCACTTTTATTGATGAAAGCGGAGTTTCGAAGCCCGAAACGCCAAACTTTGGCTTTCGGTCGAACAACGACCGATGTGCCTTTGGTCTCAGTTGTTCTTTTGCTGTTCAACTCTTTCGGGGACTGGTACTGAAGAACTACCGGGCAAGGAAGGAGTGGTTCTTGCAACTCGAAAACTGTCATACTTGAATGAAAACGACGGATCGTTGGTGATGTAATAGGCGGAACTCAAGAGCGATGGCTGAGTGACACACGAACCGCCACATGTGACACGGAAATGATTGACAAATACATGCGTGCCAAGTTTTGAGTCAACATTTGGTTGCAATTCAATATTGGATTGGTTAGGTAAGAGACCTATATCTTGACACCATTCAAAAAAGTTGCCGTGCATGTCAAATAGGCCAAAGTCATTCGGCTTCAGCAATCCCGTCGGATGACTACGTCCTTGTGAGTTTGCGTCAAACCATGCATATTTGCTGAGCAATTCTGCAGATTCACCGAATGAGTATTTCGTGTTTGAATGTGCTTTACAGGCGAACTCCCATTCCGCTTTTGTCGGGAGCCGATATCCAGTTAGTTTTAAGAAGCCAGGAGCCATTGTCATCGCATTCGCATAATGGCCTTCGTTGTTCGGTTGATAGCACCACTGTTCTTTGGGAATACCTTCCTGTTGACTCAACCAATTACAATACTCTGCAGCAGCAAACCACGACACTTGATTGACCGGGCACTCGCCATTGGGGGAATATTCCACTTCATATTTATGCTGATTCCGAAATCGAAGGAATTGATTCACCGAGACTTCCTTCGAGGCAATCGCAAAGTTTCGGTCAATTCGACTTAGGCTCCTTTCGTTGGCGTCCCCCGTCCGGAATTCGCCGGGACTAGAAACGAGTACCAGCGTATGACCTTGCAGGTTGATATACCACTTTCGTAAGTCATCCAGATGCCCGGTTGCCAATGCCTTGTCAATTTCCTTAAGTTCGTCTGTAGCCTGCCACTGTCTCAACAGCCATTCGGCGGCTCCATGAACTCCAGAATCAGGATCATCATGGTACAGTTGCAGCAGGTGAGGCAGAATCTGAAGTCGCTGTTCATGTGATATTGCATCTCGCCCACATTCACCCAAGCTCAGCAAGATCGCCCGTTTGATTGAAGTATCTTGTTCGTCACCCAATTTTTCAGTCAGTAATTTGGGATTCACGCCGCTCGGCCCCAATAATTCAATCAAATAGCTCCGCAACGTCGGGTCAGAACTATGCTTCAAAAGTGGCCACACTTTCTCCCCCTTGCCGATAACCATAAGGGCGAGTCCAATACTGGCTTGCTTCTTGGCGAGTGCAACTTTCCCTTCCGTTGTAGAGCCTGGTTCGCTCTGCTCGGTCAATAAGCCTTCCAGCCAGACATAGGCATCCGGTATTTGGGATGTATAAAAGCCGTATAGACTTCCAATTAAACCTCGCTCTGCCAGGCTGCGTTTCTCGTCGACGAGAAACTCCGCCAAAGGCGCGATCAACCATTTCTTGGCACCTTTTAAGGCATCGGACCACAGGGCTATCACAAAGGGTCTCTGGATGGCAAGTATTGTTGCTACGTCGCCGCTGATTCTCTCCCAGCGACGATCGTCGGGCGCAAACTCCGCTAATGCACAGGCAGCACGAAATCTCCTGCCTTCATCGTTTTTAGGATTCTCCATCAGCATCCACAAACGCTCAGAAAGCTCCGACTTATGCTTGAGTAACGCATCTCGAATTATCACTAGTTCCTGTGGTTCTGCAGCGAGCAGTCGCTCATACAGATATTCCACTTGTTGCGAATCTATCGGCAACAGAGCGAGACTGATGTGAAGTTGCTTGCGAGGATCATTATTCTCTAGAGCCTGTGTGTAGGCGTCCTTCAATAAAGGATCAACCCAGCGACGATAGGGAGCCAGATCTTTGACGATTTCCGGCACATCCCCAATCGTTGACACGAGAAGTCGGTCTCGATGTCGCCGTCCCTCCAATTGTCCAAAGCCTTGCCAACCTCCAAAGCCAACTAAGGTAAACAAAAGCGCAATTAACACTCCCCGCAACATATGAAATGTGCCCGCTTTATGCATCATCTTCTTTTGCGGCTGCGTCCAGTTTCTCTTTAACGTTAGCAAACGAATCTGCAACCACTGCCAGAGCGACGGCAGCTGACGGTTTTCCGGGCGAATGTTCCACATAATCGAACGGTCCGTTAAAAGGAGTTCAGCACGACCTCGACTTGTTTCTTTCTGCTTGCGAGCAAGCCAGTCCCGAAGTGACGGCACCAGGTAATCATGGGTCAGTTGGTAGTATTTTTCGCCGAGTTGCCTCTTGGACGTTTCAGAATCGTCCTTGCCTTCGGGGTCGGTTGGAGTGATCAGGCGAATTTCGCTGTCGAGAATAGTGATGAGGTCTGCGAAATCCTTAGGTCGATTGCCGTAGCCAGATGCCTCCAGCAGCTCGGCATATGACTTCATATGCCCCTTGAGGTTACTGCCTGCATCTGGCAAAAGGGCTCTAAGTACTCGTCGGGCAGCCTTTTGGTGGTAGCGGTATTCTGGTTGAGCAGTCGTAGTACGAAATGTCTCTTCTAGAAATGTGATTCCGACACCTTCGGCTCCGCCCATTGCTTTAAGAGTGCCAGAAGTCCATACTCTATCCTTCATCATTTCGGCAAAAAGAGCTAACCGCACCGAAATGACTTTACCTTCTTGAGCTAAACCAGCTATCGCTAGCTTCAAAAACTGTTTCTGCTCTTTGTCGAGGTCACCCGGAATATTAGGAAGGGCACCAAAGGCACGTCCAAAAGCGGACAGAACCTTTTCTGCGTGTCGGATTGGAAATAGATCAACCGCAGCCGAATTGTGACCCTCGAGCAGGCGGATTTCCAACTCCCGCATGAATCGAATCACTGCCATCCAAAAGTCGTCCCTGACTGTGAAAATACACTGTACTTTGCCCCCCTCACATTGTCTCAATGATTGTACCAATTCAGTGTCTTCTTCTTCCTTCTTGTCATGCAGCCATTGCTCGAACTGATCGAGGACGATCAGAATTTTCTTTCCGCCAGGGATACCTTGTCCTCGGCGAAGTGCCGCCAGCGTTTTTTTCAGGCTCAAATTATCGGGCAAACTAGGACAGTGTTTTCGCAATCCATTCAGAAGCCGTGCCTCTGTCTCTTTGTCCGTAGCTTCAACGTACACCGCAATAATACTGTCCGATAGGCGAGGCAACAGTCCAGCTTTCACGAGCGACGATTTTCCACTTCCAGATGGCCCACAAATCAATCCCACGGAAAACGTCTTTTCGGAGTCAGTCTCCTCAATTCGGGTCTTCCAGAATTTAATGCTGTCAGGTAGGCCATCCCGGTCACGAGGGCCTGGAAGCAAATCGAGAAAAAACTCGGCATCGTGGGCATCAAATGACCGCAATCCCTTCGGCAAGATTTTAATGGGATGGCTATCCGAAGGTGGCGTGATCGGAAGCGTAGATTTCCCTACTTCTGTCAGCGTCGACGGCGGTTGTACGACCAACTTATTGGAAGCAGATCCCACATTGGTTGTAATTGGAATGGCGTGTTGTGTTAGAAAATGCCGCAGATCTTCAGCCAGGTCCTTAGCATTCGAGTGCCGTTCCGATACTCTTTTAGACAAAGTTTTGAGGCAAATGCGATCCAATTCTTTCGGGATAGTGTCGTCCAGTTGACGTGGTGGGCGGACTTCGACATTTGTGATCTGCTCAAGTAATTCATCCTGCGATTCCGCTTTGAACGGTCGCCTGGCTGTGAGCAATTCGTAGAAGACCACGCCAAGACTAAAAACATCGCTACGGGCATCGACGCGGTGTCCTTCGCCACGAGCCTGTTCAGGACTCATATAGGCAGGAGTGCCGGCGAATCGTGGGCCTCTTCCAACATCCTGCTCCCTCAGTGCAAGTCCGAAATCTGCAACGAACGGTCTGCAATCCTTGTCGAGCAGGATGTTGCCCGGCTTAATATCTCTATGGACAAGTCCATGCTTGTGAGCATAGTGCAATGCATCAGCTACCGTTGCCACTAGTTCCACAATCTCGTGAGTCGCAAGGCGGGATGATTTGAGTTTAAAAGCAAGATCTGTTCCGTCGATGTACTTGGAGACGACGAAACATGGAAATTGTTCGGTGCTGCCGACATCGTAGACCGGAACGATATGTGGGTGATCAAGGCCGGCGACAGTACGGGCTTCAGTTAAATAGGCTTCGGCCTGAGCAACTTGAGCGACCAAATGGGCGTGCGGAACTTTAATGGCGACGGCTCGCTTCAATTGGTCGTCCTGGGCAAGGAAGACGACACCAAACCCGCCTTTTCCCAATACTTTTTCAATGCGATAGCGACCGATTTGCAGCGGCTGTTCAGATGGACCGGCATCGATAGAAGTGGAATCTAGATCGTCCGGCACGGGAACGGTCTTATCGGGGTCATTCATAGCTCAGTTTTCCGTCATTACCGAGTTCCGTAATGAGGGGAATTGTACAAGAATT
>JAQGHT010000243.1 GCA_028291565.1 Planctomycetaceae bacterium
GCATAGGCCAAGGCCAGTTGCCGTGAGGAATCTGACGAGCCAGGATACATGGCAATCAAGCTCGGAACGCCGCCACCCTTTTCGTATTCGCTTCGCACGAGGTGACCGGGGCCCTTCGGGGCCACCAGGGCCGCATCAACCCCTGGCGGAGGTGTCACCTGGCCAAAGTGAATGTTGAAGCCGTGCGAGCACATCAACAAATCACCCTTCTGCAAGTTCGGCAGAATCTCATTGCGGAACAGGTCGCCCTGCAATTCGTCGGGTACGAGAATGTTGATCAGATCGGCGGCCTTGGTGGCTTCCGCAGCCGAAACCGGCTTGAAACCATGGCTCACGGCCAGATCGTAATTCGGACCTCCAGGTCGTTGCCCAATAATGACATTGCAACCGCTGTCACGCAGGTTTTGCGCTTGAGCATGTCCCTGGCTGCCGTAGCCAATGATGGCGATTACTTTATTCTTGAGCAGCGAAAGATCAGCGTCGTCGTCGTAGTAAACTTTGGCAGCCATGAAACAGGTCTCGGTCAGTGATGAAAAAGGGGAGATTTATCGTGGTACCGGCTTCAGCCGGGTTCAAAAAGATTGCAGCAACGCAGTAAGTCACTCCGGAACGGGTCACTGTCACGCGAGTCACTCTTACGCCACCGGGCTTGCCCCGGTGGGGCCAAGGCCTTTGCACTACGCTTCGAAAGTCTCAGTTTTTCGAAGTCTCAACGATCATGAACAGTGAGCAGGCCCTTACCCCACCCCCGCGAGGGATGCGAGTGGTGCAACGCTAGACATGGACCTGAGTTACGGCGTCGGTTGGATCTTCGTCATACTCAATCTGATGCGAGGGGGACGGCGAACGGACCAGGGCGACTCGGCCAGTCCGCACAAGCTCAATAATCCCAAACGGCCGCATGGCGTCGATAAAGGCTTCGATCTTCCGTTCCTGGCCAGAGATCTCGATCATCATGTGATCGGTGCCGACATCCACGATCTTCGCGCGGAAAATGTCAACGAGTTCCTTGACTTCGCTCCGTTTATCGCCCGCCGTACTGACCTTGATCAGCATCAGGTCCCGCTCGACAATATTCTGCTTGGCGAAATCGGATACGTGTACTACCGTTACAATCTTTTCCAACTGCTTGCGGACTTGGTCGAGGGTACGGTCATCACCATTGACTACGATAGACATCCGCGAGAATTGCGGATCTTCCGTCGCGCCAACAGCCAAGCTGTCAATGTTGTACGCGCGAGACGCCAACATTCCAGAAATGTGAGCCAACACTCCCGGCTGATTCATGACCAGCGCGGAGAGAACATGCCGCCGCATTGGGAGACTTCCTTTGAAACGAGGTACACTTCGCGCCGTTGAAAATGGCACATCCAGTGCGGTTATTCCGCTTTCCAGAAGAGCCAGCCAAGTAGGTAAGAAGCAGATACTCACTTCGAAAAACGAACAGGAAAAACAGAACCGGAATTCGGCCAGGCGGAAACATTCCACCGGTGGCAGGATTCCGGAGCCAACCACATGATTAATATTGGAGAGCAGTTTAGTCAGATTGACACGTCGAAACAAGCCTTGGTTCCCGTCAACTTGTAGTACGGCTCCAAGTACCAACAGGGATTCATGTTGTCGCGCTCCGAAATTGCCGCTATGATCCGCGCTGGCGGCAAAATCGCTTCGAGTGGCTGCGCCGTTATGAGCTTTCGGACGCTGATTTCCATTTTGCAAAAGATTGCCAAACTTTGCGCGGATGAAAATGGCGCATTCCGCGCGGTTGTTGCATATTGCAAATGCGATAACCGAATTTGCGAGAAGGACAGATCTCGTGCATCAGTCAGTAATGGAGGGAAGTGCCCCAAATTTCTGGCGAAATTGACTGCAAAAAAACCTCACGGCGTCGCCCGTGTGGGCTGTTTTTACCAGCTGGGCACTGATGCAACTTTCAGTGGCCGGCGACTTTCAGTCGATCCAGCGTGGGTCGGCGCGCGGTTTAGGGATGAACTGTCGGGTGGTCAATGGATCTTCCGCCCTCTTTCCGAGTGGGACTCGGGCATGATACTCACCGCCTGGTGGCGGGGCTGCCTCTGATTTTGGGGGGAGTCCGGATTGAGCATTCCGCGGGCCTGGAAGGTCATAGCGATGCGGATGTGCTGTTGCACGCGCTCACGGATGCATTGCTTGGAGCTGCCGGGCTGGGAGATATCGGCGAATTATTTCCCGATACGGATCCTCAATATCGGGGGGCCGATTCATCGCTGTTCCTGATTGAAGCACTGCGCCGGATTCGGGCAGAGGGTTGGCAGCCGGTCAATCTGGATTGCACGATTCATGCGCAGAGACCCAAGTTGTCCGCGATGAAGCCGGCGATCAAACTGCGACTGGCGGAGTTGCTCGGTATTCCCGCCGGAGCGGTCAACGTCAAAGCCAAAACGGGCGAACGCGTCGGTCCAGTTGGCCGGGAAGAAGCTATGTGTGCTGACGCAATCGTATTGATAGAACGAATGAGAGCGGTTTAACTTTGGATGTTCCGGTTTCTTTTTGATGGTGGCTGCATGCAATTCGCTCATTTTTTATTGTCCGCGGCCACGAATGAGTCTTGTTCAATACCGATCCCCGCGATCAAACGTCTCATTCATAACCGTGCGCCGTATAGTAGCGAAATTCGTGAGAATTTGGGTGTTTCCGAACACTCTTCCGAAGTCTCACGACTTCAGCTAGGCGGAACACTCAAAGTCAAACCGCTCAAACCCTGAAATTCCTCAGGCAAACTCAGCGGGGCTTGGATCCCGGTAATCAGATTTTCACTCTCGAAGTGACTTATTTCAAACACACTATTTCAAACACAATAGTCATCAAGGAAGTTCGAAGCGATGTCCCTCCGAGTCTACAACACGCTGACCCGTCAAAAGGAAGAATTTCAAACGGTTGTTCCGGGTCAGGTGGGCATGTATTTGTGCGGCCCCACTGTTTACAAGCCATCACATATTGGCCACATGGTCGGTCCCGTCATTTTCGACACGGTCAAACGGTTTCTGACTTACAGCGGGTACAAAGTCAAATTTGTCATCAACATCACTGATGTGGATGACAAACTGATCGTCAAGGCGGCTGAGAAAGGGACGACGGTCGAAGCCCTGGCCAAGGAGATGACCCAGGATTACTTCGACAACCTGAAGACGATGGGTGTTGATTCAGTCGATTTGTTCCCCTATGCGACGGAACACATCCAGGAAATGCAGGATATCATCTCAACACTCATCAAAAAGGGTTTTGCCTACCCCCTGGATGGAGATGTCTATTTCCATGTGCCCAAAGATGAAGATTACGGCAAGCTTAGCCATCGAAACATCGAAGAAATGATGGCCGGCACGCGGGTTGAGGCGACTGACCGCAAGAAGAATCCCGCCGACTTCGCACTTTGGAAGGCCGCCAAACCCGGAGAGCCCAGTTGGGAAAGCCCGTGGGGACCTGGCCGGCCCGGCTGGCATATTGAATGCTCGGCAATGAGCCGCAAGCACATCGGCGACACTTTGGACATTCATGGCGGCGGTCTGGATCTGATGTTTCCGCACCATGAGAACGAACTCGCGCAGTCCGAATGCTGCACCGGCAAAACGTTCACCAAGTATTGGCTGCACAACGGCTTAATGCAGGCAGGCAAGCAATCGGGGAAAGTCGGCGGGGGGCATAGCCGCGAAGGCGACCTGGTCAGTGAGCAGGCTGAACAAGAAGCGGGCAAACTGGCCGGTTCCAAAGGCGCCGCATCGGTCAAGGAACTGTTCAAAGTTCATCACCCCGAAACGGTGCGGTTCTTTCTGCTGGCCACGCATTACCGCAGTCCGATTGACTTTAGCGATGACAACATTTCCCAAACCGGGAAGGCCCTGGAAGGCTTTTACCGCTTGTTCGAAACGTACGAACGAATCGCAAAGTCCAGTTTCTACGCCTTGAATGCCGCAACCACGCGCGAAACCTCAGTGAAACTCGAGGGTGAGCCAGCTGCGTATTTCCAGGAATTGACCGAATTTCGCGCGCGATTTCTCGATTCGATGGACGACGACTTCAACACGGGCGGTGCAGTCGGAGTCTTATTTGAATTGCGAAAGACTTTGAATGCGTTCATCAACGATCAGAAGCTGGACGGCCCTGGAGCCACTAATGCCGCCTCTGTGGCCGCGTTAACCACCGGCCTGACATTGCTCAAGGAGTTTTCACAGCTGTTGGGTGTGTTCCGGCAACCAATCGCCAAGTTAGCAGCGGCGGATGACGGATTCAGCAATGAATTGATGCAACTGGTTCTGGACCTGCGCGCGGAAGCGAGAAAGTCCAAGAACTGGCCACTCAGTGACATGATCCGAGATCGTCTGGCCGCCCTGAAGGTGACTGTGGAAGACCGTCCGGATGGGGCCCGTTGGAAGCGCGGGTAAGGTCCTGCCCGTTCCCATTTTCCACTGGGGATCGCCAATTTCTGAATGCACCGCTTCTATTGGAGACTGCGAAAATAGTGTCGTAATAGGAAGCGGAGCTTCCAGATAGTGCGTTCCCAAGCGGAGCTTGGGAACGAGAACTCGGTCGATCCGTTCCATCAGTTGAATAATCGGATTCAAGGAAGAGTATGCCACCCAGACTGCAAGAAATCACACCTGCGGATTGCTGCCTGGGAATTGACCCCGGACTGTGTCGGACAGGATATGCCATACTGCAACGCGGAATCAAAGGGCCGATCCTGCGCGAAGGCGGGGTGATTCGCTCAACCCCGAAATTGTCGCTTGCCGAGCGGGTTCTCGAAATCGGCCAGGGTCTGTTGGAAGTCCTGGCGGAGTTTCGCCCGCAAGTGATGGCGATCGAACAGGTTTTTTCGAGCGGTGAATTTCCAAAAACAGCGATTCTGATGGCACACGCCCGTGGCGCGATTCTGTTCGCAGCCGCGCAGAGTGGTGTGACTGTTGTGCATTATGCCCCGAGGCAGATTAAACGCATGCTGACGGGAAGCGGCAAGGCCTCGAAGGAACAGATTCAGCACGCGGTAAAGAACGAGTTAGGCCTCACGGATGTCCTGAAACCGAATGACGTGGCGGATGCCTTCGCCGTGGCACTTTGTCATTATCATTCGTCGCGAGCGTTTCCCTATCGCGAAGTCGGTTAAGCAGTTTCCCAGTATTTTTCACGCCATCGGGCTTGTTCCGGTGTGTCTAGGCCTCAGCACTACTCTGCCTTTATTCCGATTCAATCACCGCAGGTCTTATTAGAATCAAGCACATCGCTCGAACATCGAGTCGCGAGAATTTGTCACTGGAGCCGTCTACTTTGATTACGCGCATTACCGGAAAACTGGTCGAACTGAGTGCGACCGAAGCCACATTGGGGATCGGAGCGTTCGAATACCAGGTTTTCATTCCTGACTTTGTCCGTCGGCAATTGCAATCCAAGATCGGCCAGGACGTCAGTTTGCGGACAATCGAGTATCTTGAAGGCAATCCGCAACAAGGACGCCTCACGCCGCGTCTGATTGGCTTTCTGAGTTCTACCGAGTTGGATTTCTTTGAAGCAATTTGTTCGGTCGACGGAGTCGGCGTGAAGAAAGCGCTGCGGGCGATGATCAAGCCGGTGCGAGATGTCGCGACCGCCATTGAAGAGCAGGACGTCAAAGAATTGGCGACGCTCCCTGGAATTGGAGCGGCAATGGCCGAGCGGATCGTGGCCAAATTGCGTCGCAAGATGGCCAAGTTCGCATTGATGATCGCTCAGGATCTGCCCCCGGAAAACGCCACCGATCACGATGTGATCACCGAAGCCTACCAGGCATTGTGTATGCTCGGACATTCACCGGCGGATGCTCGGCAGAAGATCGAATTGGCTGTTGCCGCCAATAAGAAATTCAAGTCCATTGAGGACCTACTCGAGGCCATCTACCGCCAACAGCAGACCAAGTAACGTTTCGTGGTGGCCGATGCCCTTGACGCTGGAGTTCCAGCGATTGTTCAGTGTGGTGCGACACGCCGTGTCGCGCCAAGCGTGCCAACGACGACCGGGTGTCATCACACGCGTGAATTCACGCAGCGAGCGCGATTGGTTCCTCGTGCAATTTGCAGGAGATCAGATCCAGCAACTGGCCCACCGTTGCAATGCCGGACAGTTCCTCATGAGACATCCGGATTCGGAAGTGTCGCTCAACTTGCATGACCAAACTGACCATGTCTACGGAGTCGAGCCCCAAGTCAGTCATGAGATTGACCTGATCGCCGAGAATGTCCAATGAGGAATCCGTGTCTTCATTGTACAAATCTCGAAGTACGCGACTTAATTCACTCCGGTCCATTTCCAATCCTCCTTGATTGAGAAGCCAGCGGGATTTCAGAATCCGCCATACTGCAAGGAATCAGATCAAATTCGTTGGCCTTTCACAAGAGTGAATCAGACTCTCTAACGCCGATTTAAGAGTCTGTCCACCTGGCTACTATTTTACTGTCGTTGGATTTGTCAGGAAGTCACGACGAAGAACTGTACACGCGAATTTGCTATTGCGGCGTTGGCGAGATGGGTTTAACTTTTGTCGACTCCGACATCTTGGGAAACGCAACTCGGAATCATTGAAACAACGAGAAAATCACCAGCGATGCGCCGATCGAGCGAGATGGTCGTTCCGCGGGCCAAGGTCGCAGTTGCAATGGATCAGATGCGGCTCAAACAAGGAAAGTCATTTTCATGTGGGGCACACTGCAGAACCTGTGGGATCGCGTTAAGCCATTTGATTGTGCAACGCAGTCCTGCACCGGTTTTCATGATCTGAATCAACTGCCTGCCGAGATTTCTCAAAGTGTGAGCGATTCGTATCCTCCGAACCACAATTATTCAGTCGTCGATGATCGTTTGCTGCCAAGCCGTAAATTGGGAACACGCGTCGCGCACTTTCGTAAGTACTATCCCCGGCAGTTGACCAGCTTGCTGGATCTCAGCTGTTCAAAGGGTTTTTTTGTGTTCGACGCGGCTCGCGAATCCACGTGTGAACGAGCATTGGGAATCGACTTGTGCGACAAGACACTCGCAACGTGCCGGCAACTCAAACAACATTTTGAACATTCGGAACGGGTCAGTATCGAGAAACTGAGTTTGGCTGAATTGGCGTGCCAGATTGACGCATTCGGCGGCACTTTCGAAACTGCGCTGTTGGTCAACACCTATCAGTATTTATTCTTTGGCAGCCCGATTGCTCCGGCGCTCAGCCGAGATCACTGCGAGATCTTCCGGCAAATCAGACGCGTCTGTCACGGACGTGTGATTTTCCACAATCGCGTGACGCTCAACCGAGTTCAGAAACACATTCGCGAAACCGCGGACGGGGCCGAATGGGGCAGGTTCTATACTCCGGAAGCGATTCGCTCGGCGGCGAGTGAATTCTTTCGGGTCACGGAATTGCCCGTCTGGGGTGGCCATCCCGTTTGGCTACTGGATGCCCTTTAACCACCGGAAGATTTATACTGTTCGCGGCCACGAATGAGTCTTTTTCAATATCTATCCCCGCGATCAAACGTCTCATTCATGACCGTGCGCGGTATAACGCCTTTTCGAGGAATTCCCGCCACGACGAATGCGTTTCCACTACGAACTTCGCCCACCCGAAGGTTTCGCGAGGAAGACCCCAACCTGCAATAACAGGAACAGAAACAGGGGAGCGAAGACCAGAATACGCACCACTTGCATGACGATTGGGGGTAAGTTCAGGTCCTTGGCCACAGCCCCGGCTCCCAATCCCATTAAGATCGTTAACAATGTCAACATGAGCAGACTGCACCCGACCGCGGTCATGGTGCTCTTGAAATTGCCCCGCTCCGAGGGCGTATCAAAATACAGATCGACGGTTCTCTTGCGACGCAGGCTGCGGTGCGCGCCTTCGAGCAAGTCGAAGGAACGGCACAAATCATTCGCCCAGAGTTCCGTGACGGCGACTCCCGCGGCAGAGCCCGTGATGAATTCCTGCAGAACTGCCGTTCCCCAATCAAATACGACGATTTCCGGTGGGGCGGCACGACCGCCCAGCGTTGACTGCCAGGTGATCCGAGAGGGGTCGCGGTCGCCCTTGAGCGTGACTTGTCCGGCATGCCCCACAACAGTCAATTGCCAGGTCGAAACTCCGCTGGTTCCACGACATGTCCAATGAGACGGTAAGGCCTTTTGGCCGCCCAGGCTGACTGCGGCTTGCAGAATTCCCTGGTCGGAATCGCCAGTCTGAATGGACGTGATTTGATCAAATTCGCCGGCCCAGACCTTCAGCAGATCGGTGTCGTGCAGTAACGCTTGATCGATCTGATTTTTCGTCAACAAACAAGGCTCATCCGGCTTTCCGGCAACGGGTTCTTCGCGCTGCCATTGCAGTTGATGAATGTGACCTAATTCGCCGGAATGCAGAATGCCCCGCAGCCGTGATACCAGTGGATGGAGTCGCAGAGGACGAACGGGATAAAGCCGGAACTGGCCGGGCTGTTCATCTCGAATCAGGCCGAATTGATAAATGAATTCAATGCCCTGTTCGGCACGCGGAATGAGCAATACCGCGACGGAGTTCGCCGCCAGTTGTTTCGCGACTTCTAATGCCTCGGAGTCTGACGAATCGACCACCACAGCCTGAATTCCAGGCAGTCCCAACAATTCGGCGGGAACCTCGAATCGACGAGCGGACGGAGCCAGTTTCGACACATCCGCGGCCACGGCGTCATCGGCGACGAAGGCCACTAGCCGGTGCCTCGAATCTCCAGCAATCGCCTGAATCAGAGGTAATGTCTCGTGGCCAGTTGTCAGCAGCGCGAAATCCATATTGTCCTTAAATGAGAGCGAATGCACCAACCAGTTTTTCCACAATGGCGCGGAACTCGTGTCGGACTGATTGGTTGTAATCTGTCCCTATTTCGATCCCAGGAAACAATCCCGATCTTTGGAGCGAACTTTCGATCCAAACAAATCTCTATATTGATGTGTGCCGATACAATCTTATGTGACGCATTTGCGAGGCTGCGAACGAATTCACAGCGAAACTCCCAATTGTTGCGTCTAATCCAATGCAACCAAAATTCATGGGACAAAAAGGACGTATGGGACCTATGGGACAAACTCGTTATTTAGTCCCATAAGTCTCATTCGTCACATAAGTCCCATTTCTCACATGCCTTTTGTCTATTTCCATAGTCAACGTTCGAGAACAGAATGCCTGGCTAGCTGCTAAACTCCCTCTCTCAAGAATTGTGAGGTGTCCCATGCGTCGTCCCATTTTTCAAACTGAAATTCCCGGCCCCAATGCCATTCGGATTATCGCCGAGCAGGAACGACAGCTTTCTCCCTCTTGTACTCGAGACTTTCCGCTTGTGGCGGCTTCGGGTGAGGGATGCTGGATCACCGACGTAGATGGTAACCAGTTCTTGGATTTTAGCGCAGGGATCGCAGTCTGCACGACCGGCCATTCACATCCGCACGTCGTCCAGGCGATTATTGACCAGTCACGTCAATTGATTCACATGTCGGGTACCGATTTCTATTATGAACCGCAGGGAAATCTGGCGAAAAAACTTTGCGAGTACGTCCCCATGCGGGGGGGCAGCCGCGTCTTCTTCACCAATTCCGGTACGGAAACCATTGAAGGTGCAATCAAATTGGCGCGATACTCGACTGGTCGGCCACACTTGATTGCATTTGACGGTGCGTTTCACGGTCGGTCGCTTGGGGCATTGTCGCTGACGAACAGCAAGGTCGTTCAACGCCGGGGCTTTGGCCCGCTGTTGCCTGAAGTTTCCCATATCCCCTATCCGGGTCGTGACGGAATCACCGTCGACGACACCTTCCGGGAGCTGGAAAAACTGTTTAAACGCCGAATCGATCCCAAGCAAGTCGCGGGAATCTTCGTCGAACCCATCCAGGGTGAAGGTGGTTATTTGATTTCGCCGCCGGGATTTCTGTCACGCTTGCGCCAAGTTTGTGATCAGCATGGAATTCTGCTGGTCGCGGACGAGGTTCAATCGGGAATGGGACGGACGGGGAAGTTCACCGCGATCCAACATTGGAATGTCGAGCCAGACATTGTTTGCCTCGCGAAAGGGATCGCTTCCGGATTGCCGCTGGGAGCTCTTGTCGCGCGTCAGGAATTAATGCAGTGGCCGCCGGGTTCACACGGCAGCACGTTTGGAGGCAACCCGGTAGCGTGTGCCGCAGCATTGGCGACCATCGAACTTTTGGAAAATGGACTGCTCGATCATGCTGCGCGGATGGGACGCGTCGTCCTGGACGCCTTGCACGAAGCGATGCGCTCGAACTCGGCTTTCAGCGGGGCGCGGGGTATTGGCTTAATGGCGGCGGTCGATTTGCCGGATCTGCCCGCGCGTAATCAGTTGTTGCAAGATTGTTTCCGGAAAGGCCTGATTTTGCTGGGGGCGGGAGAACGTTCGATTCGAATTTGCCCGCCACTGGTTGTCAATGAGGACGAGATTCATCTCGCCGTTGAAATCATGCTGGAGGCTGTGAATTCAGCCGGCAAGAAACCAGCACAAGCAGCATGAATGCGAAACGATTCCGCGCACGGTTAAGAACGAGACGTTTGATCGCGGTAATAAGTCTTGAAAAAGACTAATTCGTGGCCGCGAACAGTATTACCCCTCACCGCGAAGTGGACTGTACCACTTCGCGGTAGATTTCGGCATAGCGGTCAACCATTTGCTGGACGGAAAATTCAGCTGCCATTCTTTGGCGCCCGGCAGCCCCCATGTTGCGAGCTCGGTCGGGGTGTTCGAATAGAAACAGGATTGCCCGGGCGCATGCGGCGCGGTCTCCCACTGGAAAGAGATAGCCAGTCACTCCGTCGAACACGAGTTCTCGATTCGGTGCAATATCACTCGCCACAATGGGAAGCCCGATGGCCATCGCTTCCATCACACTATTTGACATGCCCTCAAAATCGCTGGCTAGGACGAACACGTCAAACAATGGCATCAATTGTTCGATATCTTGTCGATGTCCAAGAAATTTCACGTGCTCTTCGACATTCAATTCCCGCGCGAATCTCTCCAGAGAGTCTCGTTCGGGGCCATCACCAGCCAGAACCAGATAGAAGCGGGAATCGACGTCTTTCAACAAAACCAGTGACCATAACAAATCGAGAATCCGCTTCTGACGAGCCAATCGGCCTACGAAACCGATGACTTTCGCATTCGGTGGCAAGCCGCATAATTCTGCCCGTCGCCGATCGCGTTCGGAGTCTGTGAGATCGGACAGACCGGCGGGCAGTTCAATTCCATTGGGAACGACACGAATCCGATCATCCGGAAATTTTTGCAGACGATAGAAATCGGCCACGCTATTGGAATTCCCCACCAGCCGCGCTGTGCGCGGAATTTGCCAGCGGTCGAGTTTCAGTTGCCAACCACTTTTCCAGGAATCAACGCAACGCTCGGAAACCACAACTGGCGGTTGGCCCCTCCCACCAGCCACCATCCGCACATAGGAATTGGCAGCGAACAGCCAGGTGTGAATCACGTCGGGTTGTATCCTGCGGATCAGCCGCGACAGATTCCGCAGACAAAATGGATCGAATTTCCAACGTTTCTTGAGAATTGTCAGCGGGATGTCGTGCTTTTTCAGTGTCTCCGCATAGGGACCTCCGCGCGTCAGAGCCACGGTTTGAACGTCGAACTGGTCACGCGGTAAACCGGTCGCCAAAAGCGAGAATTGCTTCTCCGCTCCCGATTGGTCCAGAGTGGGAATCACCAGCAACACTCGAACTCGATTGGGGGGCACAGAGGAATTCCAACATGGGTTTGGGGATATCTGAGGCGGGGCAATGCGATCGATTCTGTGGCTAGAGCGGATTCACTTTGGGTATACCGCGAAATACAGAAAAACTCCCGTCGAATCTCAAGAATCGACCGGCAAACGCAAGGTTAGCGCTCTATAAATTCGTAAGAATTCAGACGAACGTTAAACAGGTCGTTTCGCCAGCGTGTTACGGCTTCGCGATAAGACTTTACAGCCTGAAGTCCTGCAAGGCATCGGCATCGTCTTTCGCCGCTGGCCCGTGTTGGCATTCTGGACTTTTTCCGCCGAATTGCAATGATCTGGGGATGAACTATTTCTCTCACGGCTTTCGATATATTGATCGTCCTTATTTTCTCGCGGGGACTGCGGTTCCGGATTGGATTCGGGTCTCTGATCAAGGCGTGCGAGTTCGTTCCAAGCATGTCGCAGAATTCGCGTCAGGAGACAGTTCGATTCGTGCGGAATTAGCTGCGGGAATTCTGCAGCATCTGGATGACGACGATACGTTTCATAGTAACGGCAGGTTCATGCAGATTTGCGCTCAAATCTCGATTCTGTTTCGGGAGGGCTTGGCGGGCGACCAGGGTCAGCGGCCCAGTTTCCTGGGACATATCGCAATTGAATTAATACTGGACGCAATTTTAATCGATCGCTTTCCCAATCGACTGCTGGCCTACTACGAGGCTCTGTTGCAGATCGACCCCCAACTGCTGCAGTTGCACCTGAATGAAATGGTCCGTGATCCCGCAGTTCGGCTCGCCGAATTTATTCCGCTGTTCCATCGCGAACAATTCTTATGGGACTACCGCGACTCGAACGGAATGCGGACCAGATTGAATCAAGTGCTGCGGCGCGTCAAACTGCCGCCAATGCCGCCCGAAACCGTGAAACTCCTGGATTCCGCTCGAATCATTGTTGAGCGCAATTTCACCAGTCTGCTGCCGTTCCAACCGTAGTTCATGGGCACCTTGCGGCATTTACGATTTCTGTCGCAAGTCTAGCCAGAGATTGGGGAAATTCGCTCCGTTGCTGGTCCGAGGCCCAAGGTTTAGCAACCTTGATCAGGTGGAAATCAGCATCCGAAAATCCCTGACGGGGTATCCGGGCACCTTGCGCCGTGAGGGATTTTCGTAGCTGAATTCGTGAGAATTCGGGCCGATCGACGTGTCCCGCCTGAAATCTCACGATTTCAGCTACGAGGAATTCGCCACACCAAAATCCCTGACGGGCTATCCGGACACCGTTGCAGACTCTTTCCAACATTGTACGATACGGCTTGAGCCTGATCATTTCAAAAAACATCTCAATGTGTTTGACAATACCTTCCACTGCAGAGAAAGCACTCCATGAAGTACGGCATGAATTTGTTGCTCTGGACGACTGAAGTCACCGACGCCCATGGTCCCATCCTGGAAACATTGAAAAAACAAGGATATGACGGTGTCGAGGTGCCGGTGTTCGACCTGAATGCGGACAAGTTCAAAGCACTAGGAAGTCGACTCGACGGTTTGGGGCTGGAACGTACGGCAGTCACAGTTGCAACGGCCGAAGCCAATCCGATTTCAGATTCTGCAGCGATTCGCCAAGCCGGACTGGATCATATCAAGAAGGCCGTTGATATGTGTCAAATCGCAGGTGCCACGCACCTGTGTGGCCCCTACCATTCCGCGCTCGGAGTTTTCAGCGGGGCTGGGCCAACTGCGGACGAATGGTCACGCGGTAAAGAAATCCTGGCCAAAGCCGCGGAGCATGCGAAACAGGCCGGTGTGACACTCGTCCTTGAGTATCTGAACCGCTTCGAGACTTATTTCTTGACGTGCGCCGCGGATGCCACACGGTTTGTGCAGGAAGTCAATCATCCCAGCTTGCGAACAATGTACGACACATTCCACGCCAATATCGAAGAAAAGGATCTTGCTGAAGCCATTCGCACAATCACCCCAGTCATGGCGCATGTGCATATTTCAGAACATGATCGGTCGACACCGGGAGCGGGGCATATCGACTGGGCGACGACGTTCAAGACGCTGAAAGAGGTAAAATACGATGGCTGGATGGTCGTGGAAGCCTTCGGTTTGTCTCTGCCCGCGCTCGCAGCGGCAACCAAGATCTGGCGCAAGATGTTCACCACGGAAGAAGCTCTGTCTGCCGACGCCCTGAAGTTTATGAAGGCCAGTATGGCTGGCTGAAACATCGCCGAACTGGAATCAATTGGACGAATAGGGATGGGACAAGTACGGCAAATATACATCGCATAGGTCCCATCAGTCCCATGCGGCACCAGTAAGTGGTGGCACGCTGGGGGTTGGACCGTTTTTTACAGGGATTGTGCCGGCCCTTCGCTGCGTAATTTGTAAATTTCTCGCATCAATGTTTTTCCAATTGAGCTTCCTGGCCAGTCTCGATAGAATTCATCCATCAACAACTCTTGTTGCGAGTTTGCGCTCCCTTGCACCGAGATCGCGTTTATGGTCAGGAGTTCTAGTCGATGTCTGCGAAATTGCCAGTGGGGTTTCAAGCACCAATCGCCGGAATCGGTCCCGGTATGCTACGCGTGGGATCCCGACGTTGGTTTCTCCAGGTCGGTGCAGCGGGATTGGCTGGTGCCGCCGCATTGCCGGAATTGGCCGCGAGTCAAGTTGCTCAGCAAGCCGCGGCTGCAGCGGGGAAGCGCGCCGTAATCTTATTCTGGTTGTCCGGTGGCCCCAGTCATATCGATATGTGGGATCCGAAACCGGATGCCCCTGCGGAAATTCGCGGACCTTTCTCCACAATTGCCACAAAGCTTCCAGGCGTTCGTTTTTGCGAACACCTGCCGCTGCAGGCGTCGATTGCCGACAAATTGTCGATCATTCGTTCCGTCGACTGTTCTGCCAGCAACCATACCCCAATCACCATGCAAGCCGGCAACCCGCTGGCCCGTCGGACCGACGATGGCAAAGACGGTGCGGGATATCCCTCTATGGGATCTATCGTTTCGAAATTTCGGGGTGCAAATGACCCCGATCTGCCCAGTTTTGTTGGTCTCGCACCCGCCTGGAAGGCGGACGTTTACGAGTCGGGCCATCTGGGGACAGCTTTCGCCCCTGTTAACGGCGGAGACTTGGCGGGCAAGTTTGGCCTGCCGCAGGGAATTCAACTGAACCGGTTGCAAAATCGTGAAGAGTTGCGTGGTCAGTTAGATCGGCTGCGACGGGATCTCGATTTGGGTTCAACATTGGAACGCAGCAATCAATATTCGCGCCAAGCTTATGAAATGGTTGTTTCTGGAAAAGTCGAGCGAGCGTTCAAGCTGGATGACGAACCGGCCTCGGTGCGCGACGCTTATTCGCGCGACAGTGTCGGCGAAAAGGCTCTATTGGCACGCCGCCTGGTTCAATCGGGAGTGACCTTTGTGCTGGTCAGTCATCGCTGGGGTTATTTCGACCATCACGGCGATACGGTTCCACCGTGGGGAGGAATTGAAAAGGGACTGAAGCCCATTCTGCCGACTGTTGACCGGGCTTTATACGCATTGGTCAACGACCTCGAACAGCAGGGACTGCTGGACTCGACGCTCGTGATGATGATGGGGGAATTCGGACGGTCACCTGTAATGACGGCGGATGGCGGTCGGAATCATTGGACCAATGTTATGTCCATGTTGATGGCGGGTGGAGGCTTCCGGCACGGTCAAACTGTCGGGAGTACGGATGCTCGCGGTTATGGTGTAAAAGATGGAATCGTGCGACCGCAAGATATCGCGGCCACGACGTTTCGGCATTTGGGCATCGATCTCGGAGCACATTGGATGAGCCCCCAAGGTCGGCCAACGCCGATCGTCGTTGAAGGCGGACGCCCAATACCTGAATTAATCTGAATGACTCGAATTTCTAAAAAAATTCCGCCACACCGCTCGTTCCTTTTTTCTTGAGCTATGCTTCGATTGGAACAGTGGCGAGGGGCTCCTGCAATGTGGTTGCGTGAAGCAGGCATTGCCGGAGGCTGCTGTTACCGCGCGGATTCAGTTCACGGGAACCGGGCCATGACTTTCCAGGTCGGCCTTGGTTCTCCGTGCTGACTCCGGCGCGATGAATTCGAAGTGCGGGAACGCATCAGCCCGAAGCGTAATCGGCTACCTCCGATTCGATCGCCGGCCGTTCGCTCGCAATTCAGCGCGCGGCACGTTGCGAAATTAATACCCTTCGATGCCCTCGCGTGCGCATTCGATTTGTATTCGCGTGCGAATTTACCGAACTGCGAAATTCCATCTGTATCTCATTAGGATTATTCAGAGAACATGCGCATTTTCCGTCGACAAGCACATCCCCGCCAAGGGGCGGCAATGGTCGAAGCCGCTTTGATTCTCCCAATCTTTTTCATGGTTGTGCTTGGCATCGTTGAGTTTGGCCGGGCCTTCATGATCTGTCAATCGCTGCAAAACGCAGCTCGGGAAGGTTGTCGCCAGGCGGTCACCGGATCTTATACAACGGCGCAAGTGATCTCAAATATCAAAAGTGAGATGCAAACCGCGGGAGTGAAGGACACGATTTCGTTGAATATCTCCGTGATAGTCACTGTCTATACGGGGAACCCGGCCGTTGCGAATAACGAAGTCGCGAACGCCACAACGCGCGATTTAGTAAATGTGAACGTCGGAATTTCGTTTGCTCAAGTGGCCTTGGTGCCAGGAAATTATCTGGGAAATATGATGCTCTATGGAAAGAGCGCCATGCGCCACGAGTGAAGCCTTGTCGCACACGGTTAAGAATGAGACGTTTGATCGCGGGGATCGGTATTGAAAAACACTCATTCGTGGCCGCGAACAGTCTATTACTCCGTCAATGTCCCCTTGCTGGATGGCACGCCCAACTGCCTGGGGTCCAAAGCAACCGCTTCACGCAAGGCGCGAGCCGTGGCTTTGAACAAACCTTCGGCGATGTGGTGGCTGTTGCGACCGTGGTGTAGCACGAGATGCAAATTCATTAATGCATTGGCCGAAACCGCTTGCCAAAAGTCGTCCACCAGCTGGGCATCGAATTGCCCGATTTTCTCGGTTGGAAATTCGACGCGGCTGACGTACCAGGCTCGCCCACTCAGATCCAGAGCGCTGGTCACCAAAGTCTCTTCCATCGGTAGCGTCTTGCTGCCGTAACGCACGATCCCCCGCTTGTCGCCGAGTGCCTGCGCAATGGCTTTTCCCAGGCAGATGCCGACGTCTTCGACGGTGTGGTGCTGATCAACATGCAAGTCTCCGACAGCTTCGATCTCCAGGTCGAAGAGTCCGTGTTTTGCCAGCAGGGTCAACATGTGGTCAAAGAAACCCACACCCGTTTGAATCTGGGTCTGACCGGTTCCGTCCAAATTCAGACTCAAACGGATTTGGGTTTCAGCAGTTCGGCGCTCAATCAAGGCGGTACGTGGCATAATGGGTTGGCAGCAGGTCGAAGAAAGAGAATTGACGGATTTAATCAGACACTTTTCGTTGTTCCGGGCCATCGGAATTGTCCCGGCGAGACACAGCCGCAGCACTACTTGTTTTCCAATACTTTCGAATTTGGATCATAGTTCAAAACGACATCGTCCCTGGACCACGCGGGTGGCGGCGAGATCAGCAATGGGTGATTTTAATGATTATAGGGTTGCTTGTTCGGTAGATCCGATGTTGAACAACTTCAACATGGACAACGCACGTGAAATTATGACCTATTTTTAACCAAGCGGGTGATACTTGAGATCGAGCGTCAAGCGAACCTCCGAAAAAACTTGGTCCGAATGCGTATACAAAATGTACAAAACCTGCATCTTCTACTTCAACCAGTACTACAATCTCGTGATCAAGTACTGGAACCGGATGACTCCGTCCGAGTACTTCGTACTCCTGATTTTGATCGCAGTCGCCGGCTGGTTGATGATGCGAAGTGCCAACAAGCGACTGTGACGTTTTCGAATCCGTCTACTTGACAGGCGATTCCTGTTGGACCAGAGGACTAGCCCAAAACGCAACCGAGTGCGTCCAGGGCATGGTCTCCGTTACAACTTGGGGCCGGTGAAACGCGTGCTCTCGCCGTGATACGTCGTAGAGACACGCGCGCTCTTAAACCGGCGCCGTTCAATTGCCCAATTTGCATCAGTTCCCAAGCGTCAGCATTTACGGCCCGAAGGGTCGTCATAGAAACGCCTGGTACACATTCAAGACTAGGCCAGTTTCGCGCAGGCTTCGCGAACATTCTTCAGGCAGACTTCCAGATCTGGAACGGGGTTCTTTTCGCTTTCTTCGTATTCCACAGCCAGGCAGTGCTGGTACTTCTGAGCCTGCAGCGCTTTGAGGCAGCCCTTC
Organism: Planctomycetaceae bacterium; assembly: GCA_028291565.1. Lineage (GTDB taxonomy): Bacteria > Planctomycetota > Planctomycetia > Planctomycetales > Planctomycetaceae > JAKFVC01. The sequence continues at coordinate 18,104 of JAQGHT010000243.1, forward strand.
AAGTCCAGGTCGCCCTCGCCCAGAATCGTGAACTTAGTTGCGTCCTTAACGTCCTTCAAATGGACACCAAAGACCCGCCCTTTCAGCCTTTCGATCGCATCGACCGGATTTTCCTTGCTGCGCAAGTAATGGCCGCAGTCGATACAGGCTCCGATCCTCGCATGCCGACCCTTCACGATGTTAACTACGTCGTCGATCTTGTCGTAGGTCGCACCGGGGCCGTGATTATGAATGGCAATGTTGATTCCATATTCTTCAACCAGCTTGTCCAGCAAGTCGAAGGTGCCCTTGTCTTTATTGGGATTGGCACTCAGCGTTTCCAGACCGATCGCCTTGGCATAATCAAAATGTTGGCGGGCTTTCGTCTCGTTGGTATCGAATCCGAGAACACCATAAGCCAACATTGTGACGTCAGAACCGGCAAGCAGCTTCTTTTGATCGGCGATTGTCCCAGGGACGGTTGAGGCGGGAATATGGCCGGGGTAGGCTTCCCAGAACTTCAATCCCAGTGCCTTGGTGGCCTCAAGGGCCTTTTCTACTTTGAAGGCCCGCAGCGAATAGCTTTGCAGACCCATTTTGAAACCAAGATAAGGATCGGCTTTTTTCGCTGCGAACAGGCCGGACGAGGTCCCCAGTCCGATCACAACCGCGCTGGCGGAAGTCACGCGCAGGAAATCGCGACGGCTAAACTCAGTTCCTTGAATCTCTGACATGGAGCGCCTTTCGAGAATGAAGTCGAATCAGGTTGAAGGGTGGCGTTTCAAAGCCAGCCTATTGTAAGCAGAGTCGGATTCTGGAAGCCACCCTGGGCAGCTACCGCGAGAAGCCGTCTGGGATTTCCGGCGTGCGGATTGGATGTGGTCAGGGTTACAAGACTTTGGGAGCGCCTTGGCGGTGAATGCGTCAACCGCCACAATCTCTGCTGAAATTGGCGATCGAGACTTCATCGCAATTCTGTTATTAGCAGTTGTCTCAGACACTCGGTATCTCGACGGTCAGCCCCAGGAGCTTTATAATCGTGGGATGACTGATCCGCCGGAAAATGTTTCTGAGCCGCGAGTGAAGCGACATTTTGATTCGCTGGCCCAGGAAGCGTTTTTGTCCCTTTGGCGCACCTACGATCGCTTGCGGATCCTGGAAGACGATCTGTTTCAACGATTTGACATCACGGCTCAACAGTACAATGTGCTGCGATTGCTGCGCGGGGAATTTCCGGAACGCTTGCCGACATTGGCTCTGGCCTCGCGGTTGGTTTCACGGGCTCCGGACATCACCAGGATGTTGGATAAATTGACTGAACGCGAGTTAATCGAACGGGTCCGGTTGCCTCAGAATCGCCGAGTCGTGGAAGTGGGAATCACAGAAGTCGGCCTGAAACTGCTGAAGGAACTCGATTCCGCGGTGCGGAAATGCCACCAAAGGCAACTGGGACATCTGACTGAAAGCCAGTTGTATCAGCTAATCGACTTATTGCATCAGGCACGCCTGCCGCATGAAGACCAAAGCGGCGTCTGGCATTAAAGGCGATTTCAAAACGATTCCCGGAAATCAAGAAGATTCCGCGTAACTTTCTCAAATACAGTTTGAATTATGGTAATGTGAAACGGAGAATTCCCGAAAATGCGTCGAATGGCCCTTTTTCAAACAAGGCTTTTCATGAGCCTTCGATGAATACCGCAGGCCAAGAGTTTGGGGTCTGGCAAGAGTGAATGGCAGAATCAGTCCGGTTCTTGCGAGGTCGATGTCACTCGCGAATCGGGGCTAGCGCCTTGTGGCTGATCAAATTCGCCGGAACGCGCTAGCATTCGATCCTGAGTTGCATTTTGGCTCCGATTCAGGAGTGGGGGACCTTTGGGTTCGCCGACTAATGATTGAGTTGCCTGGAAGAATTGCCAACCCCGAAAATCGTATTTCCACAAACACCATTTCGATTGACAGATCTTGACTTGAGCCATGTTGCTTGCCGCATGCCCCTGTTCCAGTGGGTATTGGCAATCGTCTGGCTCACCGCGTGATGCTTTCCTTCACCGAAAGTTCGCGCAGGTGAAAAGAACAGCCGCATATGCGAATTCTCGCTGCTTGGAATAACGCAGCGGAAGCTGAACTGCTTTCGCTCTACCTGGATTTGGAAGACAACCAGTTGGCTGTCGCAGCGAACGCCGCCGAATGCCTGGCCCTGGTTCAAGCCCAGGACTGGGACGCGGTCCTGCTGAGCCTGTCGTTTCCCGATATTGATGGAGCGTACGAAGTCTTCCAGCAGATCCGGCGCATTCAGCCGGGCTGCCCGATCGTCGGCGCGTGCTTTCCGCAGGAAGTTTTTCAGCTGGCCCGGTTCATGACAAATGGACTGAAAGCCTACATTCTGCGCGATGATGTCGGTGACTTCCTGTTTCTAATTAATGTCACATTGCAAAATGCGGTGGCAGGTGTCCTCGCCGAGCGAGCGCAAAAGCTTTCTGAGAAGTTGCGGGAAGAAATCGATTCTGTCCGCAAGCTGCAGGAAACGTTCATCCCAATTAATCTCGAAGCCCCTCAGGGCTACACCGTCGCCGCGCGTTATGAGCCCTCACAGATTCAAGTCGTCGGTGGCGCGCCGGTCGTATTGGCAGGTGGAGATTATTATGACGTGTTCAAGATCAATGACGAAACATTGATCATTTTAGTGGGTGACGCATCCGGACACGGCATGAAAGCGTGCATGTCAATTATGATCATGCACACACTCGTGCGTATGATCCGCAGCACCGTCTATCGTGACACGGCAGCATTCGTAGCAGAAATCAACAAACACCTGTGTTCCCAGACGATCGTGCAGCAGGAAGGTGGATTTATCACGCTGCTATACGGAATCCTGCGTCGCGACACGCACGAATTCCAATGGACTTCCGCCGGACATCCGATGCCGTTATTGCACAACCTGAACGATCAGAGTGTGCAAGAGATGGGCGACGTGGAAAAATCAGGCTTACCGCTGGGTGTCTATGACGATGCCGAATACGAAACCTGCACGATGACGGTGCCTGCGAATAGCAAATTGATTTTGATGACCGACGGCATTCTGGAAGCGTTTCCCGCCGCCCGGACGGACGGGCACCGGGAATTTGGCCTGCGGGGTGTTGTCGCCACTTTGAAGGAAGTCGCCGACAAGTCTCCAGAAGAGACCCTACAGGCTTTATTCGACGCGTCAAATGCGTTTACCGAGGGTTCAGGACGCCACGACGACACGTCCGTCGTTGTTTTGTCGCGAGAATGAACATCCTTCGGGTGATCTATTGCACTCAGCAGCCCTCTCAGGCCAATTCAGTGCCTCTCACATTTCACGTGTTAGGGGTCAGCCAGGCGTCTGAAAACTGAAATTCGAGATCTCAAATCTCCAAAGAATTCAGAACATGGGGACTCGAAAGTTCTCTCTTTGGGTGCCACGTCTAAGGCTATTGCCGATTTTGACGATTCCTTCGATTGACGCGACGCCACCGCTTCTTTGTGTCTATTTGTACACATTGTTCGCGATTTGCGTCATCTCGGCAATCTTCTCCCAATTCGCCTGACGCAAATTCTCAAAAAAATCTCACATTCCAATTTGACTCTCTTCCGCAGTGACCTAAGTTTCTGGTGTCGAGGGAAACCGCACGCGACTGAACGCCAAACGCAGGCCAGTCGCCGACCGAAATCGCAAGTCAAATTCGGACTCAACAAGTTGGATATCGAAAGACATTCAACTCCCCTGAGCACTTCCCTCGGCAAACTTTTCCAAAAACTTCGGATCTAACCTCGCTGTGAGGTTGTTTGTAAGTTGAGCTGGTTCTGAGGCTACGACGGCACATCGTAAGTCTCAAAAAACGGTACCAGTCTCGTGTTCTTGTCTGGCTTCCGCAGGTTCGGCAAATGCTGCCGTAATGATTGGGGCCAATTGTTAACTCTGAAAGAGAGAGCAGCCATGTTGAATTCATTCGTCGCCGGTGTCAAGAAGTTCATCGTTTCGGAAGACGGCCCGACAGCTGTTGAATATGCAGTCATGTTGGCCTTGATCGTCATCGTCTGCTTGACGTCGATCCAGGCAATCGGCACCAACGCCAACACCACGTTCAGCAACGTCTCCGCCCAACTCGGTCAGTAATTATCGCTTCGGCGAATTTCAGTCGCGACTGACAATGATATCTCAGGCAATTGTCTTGAGGCATAGCGTCACGTTGAATTGACTGAGAGTTGATAGCAGCCGCATCCAGCCGCGAGGAGTTTTCTCGCGGCTGGGCGACGGCCTGTCTGGAGGTGACTGAATACACATCAAAGTCACCAAAATTTGTGGTCTGTGGCTGCATTTCAAATAGATGTGGCCTGCAATCAGAAGTTGGCGAGCGATTTTTTCCGCTCTAGTGCGTCCGCTATTGTTCAAGTCAGAAGTACGAGGTTGGCCGTCATGTTTCCCTTCTGGATGGATTTCAGCACATCGAACTTATCATCGCTGCTCGTTACGTTTGTCGGGACGATTTCGGTGTTAATGGGGCTGTTCACCGCCCCGCGATAAGCTCCAGAATCCCGTTTTCAGTGAATGCATTCTCTGGACCTCCAGGGAACCATCACCGCCTGCCTTGTGCCAGGCCTCCTTTTCGTTTGAGTTGGACTCAGCGGGAACCGTGGCTTGGCTGTATTTGTTCTTCCGCACCGATTTATGATCACGTTGACTGGAATCGAGTCACCTGGATTGGGTCTCGCGAAAGAATGGGTTTTGTCCCTTTTCATCCCCCCTCATTTGAATCGGCGAGGTTTGACTAACAATCGATACTGGCACAGCCAGAGATTTGACGTCCGACTTGCCTGCAGTCTCAAACAAGTTCTCCCAGGAAAGGAACGGCAATAAGATGGAATGGACCTCGTTTCTGTGGGCCCATGGTCACGTGTTGACGGTCAGCGTGATTTTGATCTGGGCCGCGTGGATTGACGGTCGGGAGCTGCGAGTTCCCAACTGGCAAACGTTTTCGATGATTCTTTCCGGCCTGATTTTCAACACTTACTGCAGTGGCTGGCCGGGTCTGCAATTCGCCTTATGGGGCATGGTTATCGGCTTGACCTGCCTGATGCCGTTGTACCTGATCGGAGGCATGGGTGCCGGAGACGTGAAACTGATGGCCGGTATTGGTGCCTGGTTAGGCTCCGCCGTGACCTGGGACGCGTTCCTGGTTTCAACCGTCGTCGGTGGTGTGATGGCGATCTGCATGGTGGCCTATCGCGGGACTTGGATGAAGCACTACGGAAACTTTTTCATGATTCTGCACGAATTTCGCACGGTAAAGAACCCGGCGGAGTTGTCCAAGATCGCCGCCGAGCGAAAACCACAAATGTTCTTGTTGCCCTACGGCATTCCGATCTGCATCGGTTCCATCGGCTACTTCATCTATCAGATTGCGACGCACGGTTAGCACCATCGGCGATGCAGATTCACTGCAATCAATCAAGACAAAATGGAAAGAACCGTGGTGGCCCAAATGGCGACCACGGTTCTTTGCGTTTTACAGGTCCCATCTTCACGGTTCTTCTTGGAACTACTTCTTGCAAGGTTGCCAAACCTTGGGCATCGGATTGGAAAAGGAGAGAGCCGCCCTAATCTGTGGCGAGATTGGCGACAGTAATCCCTCACAAGGTTGCCGCTTCCCGTATATAATCCAGGCCGTGGTTCATTGCGCTCGCGAACGATGGTGAATGTGAATTATGGCTCAGACTTCCGCGGTGGCTCCGAGTTGGAACTCGTTGCTGGACGACTTACGACGACAGCGCGCTGAAATCGCTCTCGGTGGCGGACAGACCGCGATTGCCCGCCAGCATGAAAAGCAGCGTCTCACGGCTCGCGAGCGAATCGCCGAACTGATCGACTCGGGAACTCAATTCTTCGAGTTAGGCCGTTGGGCCGCCTGGGGATTGTATTCCGAATGGGGCGGCGCCCCGAGTGCCAGTGTCATCTGTGGGATTGGCCAAGTTTCCAATCGCACGTGCATGGTGATCGCGAACGATTCGACGGTGAAGGCTGGTGCTTTTTTCCCGATGACCGTGAAAAAGGTCTTGCGGGCCCAGCGAATCGCCTTAGAAAACCGGCTTCCCCTGCTCTATCTGGTGGACTCGTCCGGAGTTTTCCTGCCGTTACAGGATGAGATTTTTCCCGACGAGGATGACTTTGGCCGCATCTTTCGCAATAACGCGGTGATCTCAGCGGCGGGCGTACCACAAATCGCAGCGATTATGGGCAACTGCGTTGCTGGTGGCGGGTATTTGCCCGTGCTCTGCGACAAATTGTTGATGACCGACGGCTCGGGGTTGTATCTGGCGGGGCCCGCGCTGGTCAAAAGTGCGATCGGTCAGGAAGTCTCGCATGAAGATCTCGGCGGAGCCCAAATGCATGCCGCGATCAGCGGCACAATCGATTTTCGCGAACCGAACGATAGCGCGTGTCTGCAGCGTCTGAAGAACCTCGTGGGAATGCTCCCACCCGATATCTGCGCACCATGCTTTTTACCTGACGTCGCTGGCGAAGCGTCGCGGGCAGCAATTGAACTACTCCAGATCGTTTCACCAAACGCCCAACAGCAATACGAATTGCGAGATGTGCTGCAATGCCTGCTCGATGCCGGGAGTTTTCAAGAATACAAACCTGAATACGGGCGCACATTAATCTGCGGATACGGCCGCATCGGCGGGTTTCGAGTTGGAATCGTGGGCAATCAGCACCATCCCGAGAAAACGCCGGCGAAAGGGTTGCAATTCGGCGGTGTGATCTACGATGACGGCGCGGACAAAGCCGCGCGATTCATCCTGGACTGTAATCAATCCTGGCTGCCGATTATCTTTCTGCTGGACGTGAACGGATTCATGGTAGGGCGTGACTCGGAACAAGGCGGCATCATTCGCGCTGGGGCAAAATTAGTGAACGTGATCTCGAACAGCCGGGTTCCCAAACTGACGGTCATTTTGGGCGGCAGTTACGGAGCCGGAAATTACGCTCTTTGTGGAAAGGCCTTTGATCCCCGATTTATCGTGGCCTGGCCAACAGCCCGGTACGCCGTGATGGGTGCCCAGCAGGCTGCCGCGACATTGCTCGACATTCACATCGCCGCTTTGAAGCGCGCAGGTAAGACTCCGGAGGCCGAAGAATTCGCGGACATGCGAAAGAAGGTCACCGCCAGCTACAACGAACAGACCGACGTCAGACACGCGGCGGCCCGGGGCTGGGTCGATGAAATCATCGAGCCCGCCGAGACACGCAATGCGTTAATCACGATGCTCAAAGTGGTGACTCGAACCGCGGACAACCGGCCGCTCACAACGGGTGTGATTCAGGTATGAAGGGTTGAGGGGTCAGAGTTCCGTTACTTGTAATCACAGACCTAATGCAATTTCGCTTATGTCCGAACCAGTTTAATATCCCCAGCGGAAAGCAATCGGAGCGTCAATATCGGGATGCAGGCTGTGATGCACAGGGCATGTGTGAGCCGCATTTTCCAGTCTGGATCGTTCTTCCGCAGTCAACTTTTCCGCCTTTTCTGTCGGAATGGAAATGGTCACGGCCAACTTTCCGATGCGACGGATCGGGGCGGCTGCCATTTCCTTGGTGACATGGGCTGTCATTCCTGTCAAATCCCACTCATGGCGTTGGGCGACAATTCCCATGATCGTCAGCATGCACGATCCGAGAGCGGTCGCGACAAGATCCGTTGGGGAAAAGGCTTCTCCCTTGCCGTGATTATCCAACGGCGCGTCGGTGAGCAGGTTGTTGCGAGACGGACCGTGCGTGGCATGGCAACGCAAGTCTCCGCTGTAACTGATGTCAATTTCGACTGCCATCGAGGCATCCTTTCAATTCATTCGTGGGCTGAACCAGGTGAAGTGACACGGATCGTCATCTCGTTTCATTCACTTCTTGGGAATTTTACCGAAGATAGCTGCACGCCGGAAAGGGGCATGAATCACGATCGGATCCGATGATCGGTTTGGCTTTGGTGTGCGCATTGAAGGCAGGAGACTGAATCTTGTATCTCCCGGACGAAATCAGCCCGCATGGAGAATCGATTCCAACGTAGTATCCATTGAGAGGTATTCCCTTCGCAGCGCACATTCCGTGCTTCAGGATCTTCGCAGCAATCACTTCCCCGGCCGACTCTGCCAGCGCGGGCGCGAATAGTGGGGTTTTGCTTCGAAACGTGAGTCATTAAACGCAGAATCCGAGATCGTTCTTTCGCCTTTTTTTCCTCCAGTCTCTTTTTCGCAGGGGGAGTTTTCACATGGCTGCGTCGAATCGTCTGCCGAGTCTCGTGCGGTTTCTTTACAACCACAATCCGTTCTATTTGATTAGTGCCGCGTGTATTGTTTACACGCTCAAACTGGCCTTTCGGCCGGGTGAAGTGGCCTACATCGACCCTTGGGCGCTGATGGCATCCATCGGTGGCTATACCATTCTCATGGCGGTCACGGGTTTCCTGATCGTGAAGCTGGGCCATGTCTGGGAAGACGCCCGCTCGATCTTCCTCGTACTGCTACTTCTGTTTCTGGCCACTTCGGTAACGTTTGACGAGCTTTTTAACCTGGACCCGTCCACAGTAAAAACGCTGATGGCTTTGGGGTTTTGCCTGGCAGTGCTGGTGACCGAAGGATTACTGCTCG
>JAQGHT010000251.1 GCA_028291565.1 Planctomycetaceae bacterium
TGCTGGCGTCGATCGCCAATTTGTTGTCTTTGACTGCAGCTGCGACCTCTTCGGTCACATCTGTTCCCTTAGCCGCAAAGGCGAAAGGAACTGCGGCGAACAGGACGGCGAGCGTCAAAACGAAACAGAAACCCTGCCAGCCGCGGCGGGCTAGTACACCAAAAACGAATGTTTTCATAGTGAGTGCGAATAATGCTGAAATCGAGTGAATGGGAGTGGGTGAAAATCAGTGTGTGAAAATCGCGGACGATGACTCGGAATGTGTCAATCAATCTTAACAATGCGACAACTCAGCAAGCTGCTGTCATCGCATGGGAGATCGATTATACAAAGTCAACCGGCAGCGTGGCACTGTTGCGAGCCAATAATCACGAGGCCCCGGCATTGCTTTGGGTTGGCAGGATCGTGATTTGAACGTCCGGCTGCTGCAAACGTCTATTCTGTAATACTTTAACTGCCGATTGAATCAATTCCTTTTTGAGTCTGAACTTACTCGTTTTCCCACCCCCCGACTCCTCACTGCGGAGCGATCGGCCAGCTTGGGCTGTGTTGTCAGACAATCACTTAGGGCGATCGAATGGGACTGATGGGACCGATAGGGCTTATCGCTCTCATAAGTCCTATGCGTCCCATAAGTCCCATTCCGCGCACGCCAGATCCTTGATGGGACCACAAAGCTGGACGAACTCCGGAGTACCCGGATGAAGGGACAGGAAGTCGTCGATTTCACAGGTTTTTTCATTTCTTGACTGGTGTTGAGACCGTTGGCCTTGGGGTCCACAGGCTTTCTACGACTTCACAATCGGAATCCCCTGGAAAAAGCGTCGTGCAGAGGCCGTGGCCCCACCGGAACTCGCTCGACGGGGGACGTTGCCCTGAATAATGTCGCGAACCGTTACTGTCTCTGCAATGCCGAACAGTTTGTTCACGAGATCTCCAAATAGCGTGCACAGCTGCATTGATTTGTAGAAATGGCCATGTGAACGTACAATCTCATCCATTCCGAACAACGAGAGTGGCGCCAGATTCTCGTCCAAATCAATCGTCGGGTCGGATTGATTTGTCAGCAAAACACTCTTGGGCTTGTACGCAATGATTCTTCACTCCAGGCAATGGTTGCGGTGTCTGTTTCAGCAGGTCGTTCAGCAGTCTCGGCGTAAAGCGAAACACGGACTTCGTCAATCGAGCGGAATTGCCCGAAAGCGACTCGGGCTTCTCGAACGGCTGGAAGATCGCGTGCTGCTCAGCGGTGTGGCGAACGTTTCGATCGGTGATGCGAGCATCACCGAAGGAAACGCGGGCACATTCTACATGGTCTTCCCCTTGACCCGGACTGGGGACCTTAGCTCTGCAGTGTCGGTCAACTACAGCACATCGGACAACACCGCTACTGCTGGATCGGACTATACGGCGGAAAGTGATACGGTCGTCTTTGCAGCGGGTATTGGCTCGGCGACCATTGCGATTCCCGTCGCTGGCGACACACTGGTTGAAGGAAATGAGAATTTCTCCGTGAACCTGACCGGTATCACGGACTTCGCGGGCCCAGCAACGGCAACCTTTGCTCCGAAGCAGCAATTTAGCGCAGGCAGTGCGCACGGAATTGCAATTGGTGACTTTAACGGTGATGGGAAGACCGATGTTGCGGTCGCAAGTCGAGGTGCAAATCTCCTGGCAGTGTTTTTGAATACGACGACCCCAGGTTCTTCAACGGTCAGTTTCGCGACTCCTGTCAGTATGACGACAGGAAATGCTCCAGAATCTATAACGGCTGGCGACTTGAACGGTGATGGTAAGCCCGATCTCTTGACGAGTAACTATTACGGAAGATCGGTCTCTGTTTTTTTGAATACGACCGTGGCAGGCGCTTCGACACCGTCATTCTCCGCCAAGCACGACATCACGGTTCCGGGGACGACGTTTAGTACGAAAATTGCCGACTTGAATGGCGACGGACTTCCGGATCTCGCCATTACGGACTTTATCGGTGGAAAGGTGTGCATTCTCTTGAATGAGACGGTACCGGGCGGATCAACGCCGAGCTTTTCACCAAGTTTTGAGTTCACGTCCGGTCAGGAACCAGTCAGTATCAGCGTTGCAGACTTTAATGGCGACGGTAAGCCCGATCTTGCCGTATCAGACACATATACCTGGACGCTATCGTTTCTCTTAAATACGACTCCATCTGGTTCAATGACCCCTTCGTTCCTGCCACATCAGGATCTGGGTTCGTTTAACAGAATCTTTCTCGGAGATGTCGGAGACTTGAATTCCGATGGAAAAATGGATCTGGCAATTCCGTGCCAAGACGCGAATCTGCTTTCAGTTCTGTTGAACACGACCCCTCAAGGGGCGTCGACGGTGACATTTACGCGGCAGGATTATCCAGTGAATGAAAAGCCCCAATCTGTCAAGATCAGGGATTTGAACGGCGATGGTCTTCCCGATATCGCTGTGACCGATACCGGCGCACAGACGATCTCGGTCTTCATCAACCAGACAGTGCCTGGACAATTGACGACAAGCTTCGCCTCGAAAAACGACTTTAGTGGTGGAGTCTATAATGTCCGATACTTGGAAATTGCCGATATGAATGGTGATGGCAAGCTCGATTTGGTCAATACAAACGACTACGACGGCTTTCTGGCAGTTCTACTGAACACATTTCCGACTCCCTCGACGTCAATCAGCCTTCCGCCGGCAGTCAGTTTTACTGACGGTGATACTGCGTCGAGTGTCGCGATTGCCGACTTCAATAATGACGGGAAACCGGATCTGGCACTTCCGGACAGGGCGGCCGGAATGGTGTCCGTGTTCTTGAACAGCAGTCTTCCAGGAAATGGCGATTTCAATGATTCGTCACGTCAGGACTTTGCCACCAGTAGCGGTTCCTTTGCGGTGGCGGTTGGGGACTTCAATCTGGACGGCAAACCCGACCTCGCTATCACCGACGATCTGTCGAATACCGTCTCGATCTTGTTGAATACGACGCCAACCGGTGCGGCCCTGAGCTTTACCAACGCCGCCAGTTTCAGTACGGGAACCGCTCCGCGTTTTGTCGCTACTCGTGATTTGAACGGCGACGGAAAACCGGACATTGTGGTGGCGAACTATCAGTCGAATACGATTTCGATCCTGTTTAACACCACGGCACCAGGTACGACAACCGCCAGCTTCGCGGCGAAGCAGGATTTCACGACCGGCACAAGTCCGCGTTCCGTTTCCATCAGTGATCTGAACGGAGATGGCAAGCCGGATCTGGCGGTTGCCAATGCCGGTTCGAACAGCGTTTCGGTGTTGCTCAACACGACGCCTCCACCGAGCGGAGTCTTCAGCTTCACGCCCAAAACGGATTTCAATGTCGGACAACTACCGAAATCGATCTCGATCGCGGATGTGAATGGCGATGGTCGGCCGGACCTGGCGACCTCCAATTTCACTGATTCCACAGTATCAGTCCTGCTGAATACGACCTCAGCAGGGGCCTCGACTCCCAGTTTCTCGGCTCGGACGAATTTTTCACTGGCGAACGGCGCGGCCCCCTATTCTCTGACGTTTGGCGACATCAATGGCGATGGCCGGCCAGATCTCGCGGTTGCCAATTCCGCAGGCAAATCCATTTCCCTACTGGTGAATACGACCGCTCCTGGCGCTTCGACTCCGAGCTTCGCGTCGAATCAAGTTTTCAGCGCCGGCACCACTCCGGGGGGCATTGCACTAGGCGATTTGAACGGTGATGGGCGGTTAGATTTTGCGGTCAGTGATCGGGGAGCGGCATCTGTGTCGGTGGTGATGCATGCAACGGCAATCATCTCTGACGCTCAGGCGATTGGAACGATTGTGAACGACGACTTTGCCCCTGCTGCCGTCGATTTGAACGGTTCAGATGGGAATGGAATCGATTTCGTCAAGTCATTTGTCGAGAACGGTCCTGCCGTCAATATCGCAGATTCGGACGCAACGCTGACTGACACCACCGCGACGCAGCTGGCTTCTCTGAAGGTCTCGATCCTTGCAGTTCCCGATGCAGGAAATGAGTCATTGACGGTCGCGGGGGTGACAGTTCCTCTGAATACCAATTTGACGGGAACCGGTGTCGTTGGAGGGACCAGCTTCCAGATCTCCTATGTCGCGGCGACTCACACATTGATGGTTACCAAAAATGGTGGAGGAACGGCACCGATTGGCGATTTTCAAACGCTGCTGCGAGGAATCACCTATAGCGATATTGCCAGTCCCTTGAATACTACGTCGCGGATTATCAGTGTCACATCGAACGATGGAACCGGGGATGGCCAGGTCGCCACGACCACGATCCATATCACTCCGGTAAACCATGCTCCCACCGATCTGGCACTTTCCAGTGCCTCGATTCCGGAAAACCAGCCGGTTGGAACAGTGATCGGGACATTCAGCACGACGGATCCCGACGGCAGTAACACATTCACAGTCACACTCGTTACGGGAGCCGGAAGTACGGACAACGCCAGTTTCACGATCTTGAATGGTCAATTGAAGACGGCAGCCAGTTTCGACTTTGAATCGCAAAGCAGCTATTCGATCCGGGTTCGCACGACCGATCAAGGGGGACTGTACTTTGAAAAACTGTTCACGATTTCTGTTGCGAATGTCAATGAAGCACCGACTGGCATGGCATTGACTGTAACCTCCATCGCCGAGAACTCGCCAATCGGAACTGTCGTCGGCACATTCAGCAGTGCCGATCCAGATTCTGCAAATACATTCATCTACTCGCTGGTCGCTGGAACCGGAAGCGCGGATAACTCGGCATTTAGCATTGTTAATGGACAGTTGCAAACGGCAACCCCGTTAAGCTTCGCAGCGAAAAGCAGCTATGCCATTCGTGTGCGCACGACCGATCAGGGCAGTTTGACTTTCGAGAAACAATTTGTGATCAGTGTGACGAAATTGGATAAGGCTCCTACTGACATTACGTTGACGGTGGCCAGTGTTTCCGAACATCAAGCCGTTGGCACGATCGTGGGGACTCTGAATTCGGCTGATCCCGATGTGGGCGACAGTTTCAGTTACTCGCTCGTCCCAGGCGCGGGCAGTGCTGATAACGCCTCTTTCGCGATCGTCAATGGCCAGTTGCAGACAAACGCCAGCTTCGACTTCAACACGAAGAACAGTTATTCCGTTCGAATTCAGACCACCGATCTGGCTGGCCTGGCATTTTCAAAGGCGTTTGTTATCGCGATCTATAACGTCAACGATTCTTCCACAGACATCAATCTTTCTGCGTCGACCGTTCCCGAAAATTCCCCGATCGGGGCTGCTGTTGGAACGCTGAGTTCAGTGGATCCGGATGCGGGTGATGCGTTCACTTATAGTCTCGTAGCCGGGGTGGGCAGCAACGATAATTTCAGCTTCTCGATGGTGAATGGTCAACTGCAGTCTGCGGCCAGCTTTGATTTCGAGACCAAAAACAGCTATTCCATCCGCGTACGCACCACGGACCGGGGTGGTCTGTCGTTCGAGAAGCAATTCACAATCTCTGTCACCAATGTCAACGACCCCCCGACTGATATTGCGCTGAGCTCCTCGGTTGTGGCGGAAAATTCCGCGATTGGAACTGTCATCGGAGCATTCAGCAGTACGGATCAAGATTCCGGGAACACATTTACCTACACATTGGTCATTGGTGCCGGCGGCACAGGCAACAGTAATTTTGCGATTGTCAATGGACAATTGCAGACCGCCGCCGCCTTTGATTTCGAATCTCAGAACAGTTACTCGGTCCGTGTCAGAACGACAGACCAGGGAGGGCTGACATTTGACAAACCGTTCACAATCTCAATCACCGATGTCAATGAGGCACCGACCAACATCTCATTGCCGGCCGCCTCAATCGCGGAAAACCAGGCTGTTGGCACCGTCATCGGGGCCTTCAGCAGCACGGATTCCGATAGCGGCAATACCTTCACGTACTCGCTGGTGACTGGCGCGGGTGGCACCGACAATTCCAGTTTCAGTATCTTGAACGGCCAGCTGGTATCGGCGGCCAGTTTCGACTTCGAAGCGCAAGGCAGTTATTCGATCCGAGTCCAGTCCACCGACCAGGGCGGTCTGTCAGTTGAGAAATCGTTTGTGATTGCCGTGACCAATGTGAACGAAGCGCCAAGCATTTCCACAATCCTGTCTCAAACGATTGATGAAGACACGAGTACTGGCGTTCTCAATTTCTTGATCTCGGATCCCGAATCGCCTGCCGGAAGTCTCACGGTGGACGTGACGTCGTCGAATCCCGCCCTGATTCCTAACGCGAATCTCGTCGTCTCTGGTTCGGGAGCCAATCGTGGCATCAATGTGATGCCCCTCGCGAATCAGAATGGCGCGGCCACCATTACGATCAAGGTGAGTGATGGAACTAACACTAGCACGATGACGTTTAACGTGACCGTGAATGCGGTGGATGATGCGCCTACAAGCACCAGCATCGGACAACAATCCATACTGGAAGATAATCCGATAGCGCCGCTCAACTTCCAGGTCGCGGACATCGACAATCCGGTCTCTTCGTTGACTGTCAGTGCGACGTCGTCCAATCCCAGCCTGATTCCCGATGCGAACATCGTGTTGAGCGGCACGGGCGCCAATCGCAGCCTGGTGGTGACACCGGCGGCGAATCAGAACGGCGTGGCCACAATCACCGTGACGGTGAGTGATGGGACGCGAGTATCAAGTCAGACGTTTCAATTGACCGTTCAAGCGGTGGATGACCCGCCAGTGATTGCGTTGAATGCGCAGCCACTGGTCTTTCTGGTTGCCGCCAGGAAGGCCGTCGCGATTGATGGGACGTCGACGATTTCTGACATCGACACCCCCACATTGTCGTTCACGAGTTCAGTCTTGAAGGTCTCTGGACAATCCGCGAAAGACACTCTTTCTGTAGTAACGCAGGGAGGCATTGGTCTCAAGGGGAAAAATGTGTTGTCTGGTAAAGTGATCATCGGAACGATTGCGGGTGGCACGAAAGGGGCGCCGCTAACGATTACTCTGAATGCCGCCGCGACACAGGCCTCGGTTCAGCAGTTACTGCGAAATCTGTCATTCAAGGCAGTCGACAAAGTTTCCGGAACTCGCACGCTCCAAATCCAGATCACGAACGTCGGCGGCCAGAGTACGAACCAGGCCACGAAGCAAATCCAAGTCACGCCGTAAGTGGTGGCAAATCATGACTGGGACGAGGTCACGTCGGGACGGTCCCAGATATGGAACAACCGGCATGATCAGCGCTGACGGCAGGGGTGAAACACCGCAGGATGTGGAAACTTTCGAACAGTGATTCCATTCTCGTCGATAGAGATTGCAATTGGTTCCCCGTCAATTCAAAATCACTTCTCTTCCCCCTCCTTTCATGCAGCATGTGATTCCCTGCCTGGTCCACTCGCTGCTACGGAAATGATTGACAAATGCAAGAGTTGGTGAGAGTTCTGAATCGAATGCTGCGTACAGTTCGAAAACACGCATTTTCGGCGTTAGCGGGACGGGATCGGCCAGCGCGGCGAAATCAAGACCTGATGCCTGCTGGCATCGAAGTTCTGGAACTGCGCCACCTGCTGACCGTCGTGTTGGGATCAAATCTGCCTGGGGAAGAGGCAACCTCCGCGTTGCAAACCCAATCAGCACCAGACAGCTCCAATCTACTGGTTTCGAATCTACCGGATTCGAATTTACAGGGTTCGAACTTGAATAGTCCGGCGATCCAGGATCTTGTGTTTCCCGCGGATGTCGCACCTGTTCAGTTTGACTTTCCTGATTTTTCCGATTTGACAAACTTGCAGTTGAATGGATCGGCGACTCAAATCGGCGACAGGTTGCGGCTGACAAATACCGACACTCCAGATCAGGTCGGCAGCTTTTTCTATAATCAGCGTGTGTCGACTGCGACATCCTTTTCGACGCATTTTCAATTCGATTTGTCGAATGGCACAACGCCTCCCGGTGAGGGATTCGCCTTCGTGATGCAGAACGAAGTTCTCGGGCCGGCAACGATTGGTGGTGGAGGGGCGGGCCTGGGTTTTGACGGGCTTGACCAAAGTTACGCGGTGATCTTCGATCTCTTGCCAGGCCCGGGTTCCGATGCCAACGATAACGAAGTTGGTATTGCAAGCTATGGCTTCGCCGAGGGAACTATCGTGAGAGCTTCTCCGTCGTTCCGGATTTCCAATGCTGGGGCGGTGAATGTCTGGATCGACTATGACGCTTCGGGATTGCAGATCCAGATCTATGTCAGTGACACGGCGATCCGACCAGTCATGCCGCTGATCAATCAGGAAATCTTCCTCAGTCAGGCTGTTGGGAATTCAGGCTATGTCGGTTTCACGGGCTCGACTTCGGCCAAAGAAGAGGTCCAATCGATTCAGAACTGGAGTTTCGATAATGTCAACGGTCATCCGAATGTGGCGGTCATTCATACCGCAGGCCGATCAACCAGTGAATCTGGAGCGTCCGACTATTTTCAAGTCTACCTGACCTCGAAGCCTACCAGCAACGTCATCGTACCACTCATCAATACGGATCCGACAGAGGGTTCGCTGCCGGTTTCGCAACTCGTGTTTACACCTGACAATTGGGATACATTGCAAACTGTCTATGTGACTGGCGCGGATGATTCGCTGCAGGACGGTGACGTAGAATACGTTATTCAGACTGGCCTGACTCAGAGCGACGATCCCGACTACAATGGCCTGGATCCTTTTGACGTCATACTCACCAATACTGACGACCCGAATATCACATTCAGCGCAGCGAGTGGTGTCGTGACTGGCAATCAAGCGACAGTCATTGATCCTGGCGTGGCAATCACATCTGACTCGACTTCGTTTACCGAGATTCTGATCAACGTTCGCGAAGAAACTCAGCAGCGGGGCGATCGCCTGATCTTCAAAAAATTCGCCGATCCTGAAACCGGCGAAACCGTGCGTTTGAAGACCGTTAAAGGGAAGCAAGTGATCGAAGTTGGCAAGACCATCATTGGCAGTTTCCAGCTCAATCCGACGCGCGCGAATTACTACTTTTATATTCCTCAGGGGGGCTCGAAGGCCCTCGTTCAGGACTTATTGAGGAATACGGAATTTCGAGGGAAAGCATCGGCCACCCATCGAACTGTGGAGATCGCGGTGTCGCCGCATGACCACGATTTCGGCTTCGCCACGGGCTACGATCTTGCCGTCAATCGACACCGAGTGAAAGACCACACGTCGAGTGTCTCACGAAAGTCGTAAGTGAATCGCCTTTCTGAATCGTGAATCTCTGGAAATTGAATTCTTCTGAATCGTTGCGTCGCAACGAAATTATCTCACGGAGCCTGAGGAGCCCGTCCTTGTTTTTGTCATCATCAACGGGAGTGAATTAAAAAGGGCGACAATTAGAATTGTCTGGCCCAATTGAACATGTAAGATAAAATCGTCCTCTCGTCTGCGTCTTCCCGGCACATCCGGACGCCAGCCATGATTTACGAATTCCCGCCGCGATCCTTTTTGTTTCCCGGGACATCGTCTTGGCTGATCGCAGCCATTTCCTATGTGCTGTTGAACGTTGGAATTGCAGTTGGGATCATCCGTTTCCATTTCCGATGCTACCAGGGCAAGCCTTGCAAGCGGTCAACGCCCTGGATCTGGGCGGGCATTGGCGTTCTGTATATCGTCCTGGCCATCTTTGTGCATTCTGAACCCGATGTGAGTTCATTCGGAAGTCAGCCACGCAGTGTTCTCGTGAGCGAAGCCCCGTGGATCTGCATTCTCATTCTCACCGTTTTTGGTAAATCAATCTTTGTGCTGGATGCGGGAAACAGCATCGCCGCACTCCGAGCCGGATGTTTGTTCCGAGTCTGCATCTTTTGTGTTCTCATATTCCTTTTTCTTTCCCTGGTCGTTCCCGCAGTCGGTAGAGGTCGGTATACATACCGAATGCATTGCCGTTATCGTTTAGACAATATTGGACGTATTGTCCTAAGTCTCACGAAGACGAGGGAACAATTAATCAATTCCCAAGTCCAGGAAGGAAATCATCCGGCTCGCAGTTGGCGACTCGAAGTGCAGTTCGCCGACGACTCGAGTGCGGCGGTGTTTTACGACAAGGCGCAATCATGGAATTCTCCGCAGAATTTGCGGATCAAAGAATCGGGCTTTCGTCCGTTCGGTTGCACCGCGACGCCTGTTGCGCAACGAAATGACGATCTCGGGGTTCCCTTCACGGCTTATGTGGCGTTAACCGGCGAAGATACTGCTTTCCCCGATGGCAAGGGGTTGCCTCCGGAAAAGTTCACAGACGGTCTGTCAAACACAATCTTGTTCGCTGAAGCCGTGGGGCAGCAGATTCCCTGGATGGCACCACGCGACGTCGAGGTGACGCAAGACAACATCGGAATCAACCTGCCAGGCCAGCATCCGCACCAATCGCCAGCGATCCTGTCTTCGTATCATTATCCGGCCGGCGCCAATGTCCTGATGGTGGACGGGTCTGTCAAATTTCTCAAGAAAGCCACCGATTCTCAAGTTCTGAAAGCGATGATCACTCCCGCTGGTGGCGAAACGGTCACTGGTTTCTAATCGTGATTCAGGCGAAATTGAATTCTCCACAATCGTCGCGTCGCGACGAATGTGTCTCAAGGAGTCTGTGGTG
Organism: Planctomycetaceae bacterium; assembly: GCA_028291565.1. Lineage (GTDB taxonomy): Bacteria > Planctomycetota > Planctomycetia > Planctomycetales > Planctomycetaceae > JAKFVC01. The sequence continues at coordinate 10,651 of JAQGHT010000251.1, forward strand.
CCCGCGCGTGTTTTTCCTGCTTTCAAAGAGGGGCAATCGCGCCAGGGCATAACTGAGGACGTGGCATAATTTCAAAAAGTTACCGGAATAAATGCCAATTTCAAAGAGCTATCTTCCCTTTTCCTTCCTGTCGACTTCTCACTTCTCAGATTTCTTCCACACCAGAACACTTGTCGAATTGATTGAGAGTTCCGGAATCGCTGCGGCCAGGAACCTTCGATCGCGCGCAATTGCTATAGCCACGGCACTGCCTGCATGAAGTTTAATCGGGGTTTTAGGGGAACTCAGGTCGACAAGTTGTAATCCAGCTCTTCCAAAACCTACCGCCAGTGAGCTGCCATTGTCACTTATGAAGCAGAGCGAATTAACCTGATCGCCATCCTCGTATTCTTCCGATTTGATTGTCGTTTCCAATTTGCCCTGATCGGTCCACACACAGACTACACCATTTAGACTGCCCGTCGCGAACCGCGTTCCATCGCGAGAAATCGTAAACGCATTTATATCCCCATCAGTGTGTGCGAAGGAGTTTATCTTCGTTCCGTCCTTGACATTCCAGATCACAATGTCGCTACCTGATCCGGCCGTGACTAATCGCATACCGTCTGCCGTAAATCCTAATCCAGTGACTTGTGTAAATCGGGGCATCCGGCTCGCGGCATCTCCTTGAACCGAAAACAGTTTCTTTCCTGAACCGACATCCCACATGTGCACCGAAGGATCAGCCTTATCTGGTATGACCAAACCGGCCGCCAGAAGCGTACCGTCCCGTGAAAACGCTAGACTCTTTACATACCGCGACCCAGTGCCAAGCGCCCTCGCTTTTTTAAAATCGGAAGCGCTTAGGATTATGACTTGATCGCTACCAACAGCGACGTGCTTATTATCATTTGAAATGGAGACAGCCCTGACAACGTTAACCGGCCCGACAAGGACATCACCCTTTCCTTCGCTGATTCGAACGTTTGTCACCCGTCCAGTCCCTAAGCCTCGCGCCAAGTCAAATTCGGAGACAAGAATGTGTTCAGAGTCTTGAGTAAACTCAATTGCTTCGATTGATTTACCGGAATAGGCTTTTCGAACATCCTTTGGATTGAATTTCACATCCTGACCATAATGCGTCTTAGGAAACATGCCCAGAACCAAAGTGATTCCAATCACAGCATTCAGCCGCATGTCGGTCGTCTTTCCCGTTAAATAGCTGGTGTCGGCTGTAGCGCGCCTTGTTAGAAGTGGTAAAGCACAACACAAGTTGAACCACCCGAAGAATGTGCTCATTGGCGTCGAGTTTCGTGCAAAGGGCTCAAGATTCACTATCTTGTTTCATTTTCTCGATTCCGAGTAGTCGTCCTATTAAGAAGAGAACATGAATTGTGGTAAATCCTCAACCGCAAAGAACTTGAGGCTTGTTTCAAACGTCAACCGCGTTTGCACACTCAAACGAGTCTACGAAAAAAATCGCGACTAGGAAACTGCTTGGCCACTGGGAACAGCGGCGGTCTCCTGTCGATGTTCTGTGCGATCTGAAATGGTACGTTCAGGGGTCAGGTGGTTCAAAGTTCATTTTTCACCGAGTTTCGGTGAAAAATGAACTTTGAACCACCTGACCCC
>JAQGHT010000253.1 GCA_028291565.1 Planctomycetaceae bacterium
AGCAGCTCACCAGCCCGCATACACAGATCGAAGCTGAGATTCAAATCGCCCAGCAGTTTGATCCCATCGACGAACTTCGGGTCGAGACAATACCCTGCCGGCGTGACATCAGAATGCAGCACTTGCCGCACGCCCTTGATGTACTTGCTCTTCGAGTATTTTGTGATGTACGCTTTGAATTCGGCCGAATTCGGGCGACCCGAAATGACAGCCGCCACCATGGGCGTCTGCCCCTTTTCACAAATATCAATGACGTAGTCGGCCTCTTTGGACTGCTGCGCGGGCAGGACATCGACCTCCATGTAGACTGACTTCACGACGTTCGAACCTTCAATTGCCGCCAGATAATCAGCACTGACGAAACTTCGGGCGAGCGAACCAACATCCGCACCCTTGGTCCAGGGCAATTCGAACTTGGTCAGGTCCCATAAATGCTGATGCGTATCAACAATCGGAGTTGCGGCAAAGTTGTTCACATTCAGCCCCTTGGCTTCGGCGCGGTGCGAGAATTCGATACTGGATACCTGCTGCGCCGCCCAAAGGCCAGCTCCGGCGGTGGCGGCGTGCTTTAAAAAACTCCGGCGAGTCGAACGGTCGGACATGGGAGGCTCCTCGGCAACAGGTGTGAATGAAGATGCGAGAGAGGATTCTAGCGTGAGGAGAAATGGATTTCACGCGACACACGAAGCTCAGACAGACAAGGGACCGAGGGGACCTTTTTACCCACTACTTGACATCAACCGCGGCGACCTGCTTCTTGGGCCCCAGGCAGTACACGGCTTTGTTCGAGCGCAGGAAAATCTGCCCGTCACTGATCGCGGGACTGGCGTTGAATTCGGATTCGTCCCCGAGTTCATTCTTCGAGAGAACCGTATACTCGGGTTTGGCTGCCAGCACAAAAGTGCCACTGTTTCTCGACACGGCGTACAATTTGCCATCGGCTTCCACGACCGAGGCGTAAAGATTTCTCGCGCCGTCCAACCGATTTTCGTAGACCTTTTTCCCGGTCTTCGCGTCCAGGCAGACTGCGATCCCGCGATCGCTGACCCAGTACAAGTGCCCTTCAAAATAAACCGGTGAGGTCACATAAGATCCGATTTCGGCTTTCCAGATCACATGCGACTGAGTTACGTCGCCTTTTCCGCCCGCCTTCACGGCGACCGCACCGCCCTGGCGTCCACCCACGGCATAGACAATGCCGTCGTGAGCAACCAGGCTGGTGCACATCATTTGCGCGGCATCCAACGCGGTGGCGTACCAACGAAGTTTGCCATTATCAGGATTCAAACCCCAGACCTCGTAGGGAACTCCGATTACCAGATCCTGACCACCACCCGGAATGTCCACGATAATCGGAGAACTCCAGGATCCGCGAGCATTGTCGGCCTTGGCTCGCCAGATTTCTTTGCCGGTCAGCTTATCCAAGGCGACGAAAATTCCGCCTTCTGCGGCAGCATTCACAATCACCTTGTCTTTGTAAATGATGGGGCTGGCTCCGCTGCCCCAACCCATCGGCGCGGAACCATCACCCAACTCGACATGCCACATTTGTTTTCCGGTCAGGTCGTAGCCCAAAACTCCCGATTTCCCGTAAAACACATATACGTGCTCACCATCACTGACTGGCGTACTGGAAGAGTACCCGTGACTCATCAACTGTCCGCCGTAGCGGTCTTCCGAGTCCTTGCCAGGAACAGGCTTGTCCCATTGGATCTTTCCTGTCCGTCGATCGAGACAAATCAGGTGCCGAGCCATCTTGTCGCTGGGATCCGTGAAACAGGTCAGAAAGACTCGATCACCGACAACGATGGGACTGGAAGCGCCGGCACCAGGCAGATCCGCCTTCCAGATCACGCCATTGTTGGCATCCCATTTTTCCAGCAGTCCCTTTTCCGCCGAAACCCCCAGCCCACCCGGGCCGCGGAATGAAGGCCAGTCGGCAGCCCAGGCGGAAGCAGTTCCTGCCAGCAGCAATGCCGTCAGAGCCATCCGGTGAAAGTTTTTGACCATGTTCATACCTTCAAACTGAAAAGAGGATTCTTGGACCCGACAGGGACTGAGTTCGCTTGACAACTGATACCGGGTGCCGTAGAAGAATGGAGAGCTGAAATGCAGCGGCATCCGGCAAACATCATCCATGATGTGAGTCGAAAGTCGAGGCTGGTTACAGAATAAGTGAAAGTGACGCTGACTGTCTGACGAGAGCCAGTAATGGCGTCGTTACTTGTTGAAGAAGTAACGACGTTGGTGGCGTTTTGTCAGACATTTCCGTCATTCGAGTTGAATCTGTCTCCGAATCGGTAAGTCGCAAAGCCGGCCCCCATCGTCTAGCCCGGCCCAGGACACCACCCTCTCACGGTGGTGACAGGGGTTCAAATCCCCTTGGGGGTACTGTACGCTTGGTGAGTAATGGTAAGAAACGGAAATCACTGGAAAAACGGTGATTTCCGTTTTTCTTTTACCTCTCAATTTACCCCGCTTTCTGATTCGGTGCTGCGCTTTCTTTTTCGATACTTCCTGTCACCGCTGTCACCGCTCTATCCCAGTGTTTTTCCCTGACTTGCTGGTAATCATCCGATTGGTTTCTCGGTTGATGCGTTCCCAATTGAACCCGGCAATTTCGGATGGGGTGTAACGGACGTTGTGGCGGTTCGTGCTTTACGTGATCAAATCGTTCGGTCACTGACCGAGTGCGAATCGTGGACGTTTTGACTGCTCTTCCAGGACGATGGCGAGTGCTTTCGGGACTCGTACGCTTTTGGCTGTTGCAATTACTTCGCGGACTTTGTTTCGTAAACTTTCTAGGCTGGACTGGTTTGGCATGTGGCCACGTCGGGCGTATTTCCGGACGGAATCATGTTGGTTGGAAGTGGATTGCCATCCAAAGTTGCATTATGCTGGGCCTGAAGTCGAAGCCAGTAGGCGGCCTCGACGCCGGTCGCTGCTTCGAAGCCAGCGGCGGTCTCTGGCGTCACGTCCTCAACTTCCATAAAAACGTCTGTCAACAGTTCTGGATCGAGCCCCGTTTTTTGTGCCGTGTCTGCGAGGTTCCAATTTCGGGCCAAAAGCTCTCCGAGAAACGCTTTACCGGGATGAATTGACGGGGTCATAATTTTGCTCCAGCGAAGACAGAGGGGCGTTCGCCCCCCGTGCCATCATTCTATTTGGCGTAGTGGCTTTCTGTTGTATTTGTGGAAGTATGTTCAGAAAGTAACAAACGCTCAATGGAGTGAACCGAGCTGTGATTAACTCGCTCGGATCGTGGTCTCGCCAACAGCATTCTCGCCACGGCAGACGGCCATGGCTTCAATCTCAATCAGTAAGTCTTCGAACGCGAAACCGGAGACGCGAATCGCGGTCACCGCCGGGCCGGGTTCCGGGTAGAACTCGCGCTGGACTGCGGCAATGGTGGCTTTGGTCTCTGCAATCTGAGCCCAGTCGTCGGGCGCGTAGTAATAGATATACAGTTTGGCCACGTCGGTCTCGTCCAGGTCCCCTTCGCGCAGTACGCTGCGGATGAATTGGAAGACATTGCGAGTCTGAGTTGCCATGTCCTTGCCGACGGCCTTGGCTTTATCGTCGGCCGAGATTTGCCCGCCAATGAAAGCCAGGTTGCCGATCCGCCAGCCTTGAGTGAATTGCGTGTTGGGAATGCTCCAGTCCCAGTGATTGCCTGGTTGCAGACGCTGCTTGTTCTCACCCAGCATCCCGATCCCTTCGACCTGAATCAGTTCGTCCGATTGCGGAAATCCCGTGATCCGCAGTCCGGCTCCGGCAGCCGAGGGAACTGACATATACCGTCGGCGGACATTCGTCATCTTCTCCCAATAGTCGGTGACTTGACGGCCTTCTCCGAAGAAACGGAAGTACGTATTTTGCCGCATCAGACTGTGTCGATCACCGCCGGCCAGTCGCAGCAATGTGTCGAGATTCCGGAAGGCATGATCCGTTTGAATCTCGATGTCGCCGACGCCTAAGGTCTGTCCCTGTTCGTCGAGTGACCGTTGTCCGCCGACAAAGATCATGTCGCCGACTTTCCAGCCATGCGAAAATGGCAGCTTCTTGTTCCAGTTCCAATGCCCGGGAGGCATCAGACGCTCCTTCTCGCCCTCCACGACGGCCCAGGCATCCACCAGAATGAGTGCTCCTTCGCGTTCGAGTCCCACGCGAGTTTCCGTCGTGGTCGGCCCGGGATCTGAAAAGTAGGTCAGCCGAACTTCATCCAACTCGTTCAGGAATTCTGTCACCGCTGCGTCGTCGCCCGCGCACGAGAAATAGACGTTATGCTAGACCACATCGGCCATCGTGGCGCCAGCCTCGCCAAGTACTTGTTTCAAGGCCTCGAATGCGTTCCGAGCCTGAGTTTTGATATCCGTGCCGACGACATTTCCCTGATCATCGAGCGACATCTGACCGCCCACAAAAATCAGGTTTCCGGCTCGGACTGCCTGGGTCCCTGCCGCACGAGCGCAATTTGGCAACGAGATGTAGTGCTTCTTCACTCAACTTCTCCTGATGTTGTGAAATGGTCCATCGACATTCAAGGTGTGGTCGCGTCGCGCAGATGGAAAGTTACAATGATTCACTCAACGTGTCGACCGTGGGTGTCATACTGAGAGACTGATAAGCAACCTGGCGAGCGGTGGGTTTAAACCCACTGGTCCCTCGGTTTTTGTCTGATTTTAAGCCGTGAACCATCGTTTCGGCCTGAAAAATCAGCCACGGGGCGCTAGCCCAATGCCACGGACTATGAGCGGAATGGCGTTAGCCACCGGTGTTTCAACGTCGAAGAACCGGCGGCTAGCGCCGTGCCGCTCACGATCCTGGTAACAACGTGAGCGTCATTGGGCGCTCGCCCGATTATTTGAATGGATCGAACCGCCTGACAATTGAACCAGACGGTAGCGCGTTCCGGCTGATTTCGTGACGCGAAAGCCAGTACCCAGAGGCCGTACCGTCCGCCCCTAACCCTCGGGTATTTTTCTCCATTGCTCTTCATCGAACCAGCTGACCAGAGGCGTCGTTTTTGACCGATCTAGCCCGGGTCGATTCTGGATCGCGGCGAAGCGTCGTACGAGCAAAATCAGTTGGGCATAGGTGATCTTCTTTAAAGCCCGATGGATCGCCTGAATCGATTTGGTCGCATCAGTCTGCTGTGCGTCACCAGCAGAGTATTTGGGATAGGCCAGGTACAGGTCCAGCGCGAGACCGTTCGTAGTGCCGCCCGCCAGGACCGCCGGGTCGATGTACGGATTCGAAACCGTTCCCTGCGGAACATGGGTTTGCTCGATGACTTTTGGTTCCGGCCCATTGGGAATCGGCAAGCTCGGAGGTGCGAATCCCGTTACTGTGGCCCGAGTCCTGCCCGCCGCCTGTATCACCCGCGAGTGGAGTGTTGTAGATTCGAGATGAATCTGTTCTTCGACCGGATGCGCTTCGGCCTGACGCTGAGGTACCACGA
>JAQGHT010000274.1 GCA_028291565.1 Planctomycetaceae bacterium
GAGAGCGAGAGCGGCATCATCGTCGGTTCCAAACCGCCAAAAAAGTGCGATTCCCCGGGCAAAATCGGAATCGCTACACAATTGCAAATCAACCGATTCCGGGCCGAAAAGTGTCAGTGTTTGTATATCGCCTGGAGCGGAATCGGCAATCAACTTAATGAGTTGCTTTTGAAGCGTGGCAGCCAGCAATGCGGCATTCGCATCACCTGTTACCGACGAATCCGTGAATTCATCCAATAAACATTTCGAGAATTTGCCATGCCCCTGGTCTTTCTTCTCGATGGCATGCTGACCTGCGGCACAGCTCACGAACATTGCGATCCGTTCCTCCCGGCATCGAGCCCGCAGCCCTGAAGCGAAAGGTTGGGCCTGCTTGCCAGGCAATTCTTTCAAACGACAATCCGCCAGTAAAACTCGGTTGCCCGCGGGACTGGATTTCAATGCGTCCAGTACTTCGGAAAGCGAGACCAGACTACCGGGATCTTCCGCCCTTGATTTCTTTTCAGTCTGATTCGGGGTGGCCGTGGCTGGCTGTTTGTTTTCCGATTTGACCGTCGTATCAAACGGACAGAAGTAGTCGGCCTTAACACTGGCCACTTGGCACCCAAGTCCAAACAATCCGACGAGAGCAACGCCTTGCTCTGTTCCTTGTTCAGTAAACGCCTTCAGCTTCGCCCGAATCGCCTGTTGATTTGCGTCCTTTCCCAGCAACAAATCCACCTTGTAACCGGACTTCCGCAACACCTCGCCAATTGCCTGGGCGTCCGTTTCAGGATATTCCAAATGCAGTTGATTCAGTTCCGCGACTTTGTAGCGGGTCACTCCAACCAGCAATGCGTATTTTTCACGCGGTTGCGATTGCTCCGATTCAGCCGCAATTCCAACCTGAGTCCGCAGTAAGCAAATGCAGACGCAGACGAATCCCCAAATAACGCGATTCATAGTAATGCCTTATCGCAGATACATAGTGGAAAAATCTCGGATGTATTGTTTCTGGGGCGAAAATTCCTTGGTATAGCGGGCGACATTCGAGATCCGGATTCTGGCGAATTGACTTAGTAGAGGGGAGCCTCCTTTGCCGCATCCCAGCTTCCAGGGTGAGCCGGACTCTAACCGCTCGGAACCCTGCATTGTTCGACTGATGACCGATTTGCCATCAACGTAAACGTTCACCGCTGCCCCTTGCTTTACCAGAGCCATGTGGTGCCAATGGCCATCTGAGTATGTGTTGGACGTGCTACTTCCCCCGGCTCCGCTGCCTCGCGCAATTTCCAGGTTCAGCCGCGGGTCTTGCATTGCTTCTTCGCTAAACCTGACGCGCAATGACCAATCGGCGTCTGTGTGATGTTTGGAGAACACGATCCCGTCTTTAGACGTTGTCGCAAACCAGAATTCCAAGGTGAAATCAACACCCGGACTGAGCGATTCCGTTTCGTCCAGTGGCACTCCGCTCGCATTTCCATGTGAACTCACGATCGATTTGTCGAACAACTTCGCGATCCGCTGATCCAATTGCAACTGCAAGTTTGTCCGGTCCATCGGGTGTGCTATTCGAACCGCAGCGTCCCAGGTGAGTGCGGCTCGCGCCCGGGCCTGAAACTGGATCGGATCCCTTTCTCTGTCGGCGGCTTTCTGCCAATCATCACCCAGCCGGAATAACTCATTCGCCAGCGCGGGCTTTGCAATTTCACGCTCCGCAATCGACTTCCAAATCTTGTCATCAGACTTCGCAAGCAGTGGCAGTCCCTCGTCCCATTTGTCCATGTAGAAGCAGAGGAACCGGCCGCAAATGAGATTAGCGGTTGGATCGGCTGGGTTCTCGGCCAACTTGGTGCGTGCCCCTTTCACCACGGAATTCGCTTCCTGAAACTGAGTATATCGTTTTGACTCAAGATTGGCGTATTCCTTGAGTGGCTTGAAGAGCGGGAGTTTTAGGGCCCTGGCGGCCGACAGCATCGCACGTTTGGACGTTGCGTAATCCTCAGCATTCGCGGCCTCGGCGGCCAACTCGACGTATTTTGTCAATAACCTCGTGGCTTCCTCAAACGTCTTACCCGTAAAGGCGGCCGCAGACAGCGCTCGCTCTTTCAATTCGTAAGAACTGACATTGTACAGCTTTTCAAGCTCTTTCACGGCATGCTGAATCAACGACGTTTCGCCAGCTTCCGCAGCGAAAGTGAGGGCTTCGGTCAGCATGATATAACGTTCCGCATTTGCCTCATCGATCTGCGCTGCCTTCTCAATGAACGCGATCGCCAGAGCCACTTTACCCGCGGACTTCCTGGCTTGAGCGTATTCGCTAGCAAACTCTTCCTTGACCGTTTTTCTGGCTTCTGCCTGAGCCTTCGCATCGGGAATAGTTGCTTTGCCGGAAGTATTCGCAATCGCTTCGGTCCCCTGATTTTCGGTCTTAGCTTCCGCAGTGTCTGCAGTGGGACGCGCTATCGGATTCAGCTTTGCAAGATTGGATTGCGGCACGCTGACTTGCGCTAAAGGAGCCCCCTGAGCAGAGTGCTTGCCGGGTCGCGTGTCATCCACTCCGTCCGCATTCTGATAAGGGACCTGGTGCGGAAATACCTCCTCATCGCCATCGAAGAATCGCAGGCCGCGGACCACAAGAGTTCCGCTCGGCCCCGGAGTCAGGTTGAGCCGCCACTTCTGGGAGGTCGCTGGTGGAAAGGTGACGAGCTCATCAAACCGGCTGAGTGATTTTTCCACAACACTTCGCTCGGAACCGTTGTTTAATGCTTTCACTTTGACACTCGCAATATGGTGATCCATATTACTATGCTTCGAATGGAAGCTGATCCCGGTCAACCGGACGGACATGGGGAATGTCAATTCCACATCAGCCGAACCCGTAGGCAATTTGTGCACTGAGTGCCACATTGTGTTGGGAAAGTAGTTGAGCCCAGGCCCGATGTTGGGAAAGATGTCTTCACTGACAATGTTGCCGACTTTACTCGACACAGCTTCGCCGCCATTGGTCGATGCCCGCGCATAGAAATCGGGCTGCTCAGGCAAAGTCATGGGGCCCAGCGTGGCGATTCGTTTGGCCAGCGGATAAACCGCGGGAACATCGCGTTTCGGATCAAACGTCGCTTTGGCAAAGACGCGTCGATTGAGTGCCAAGGCTCGAATGTCCTCCGGCAGCAGAATCCCTGGCGTCGGACTCGATTCAAAGCCTTTTGTGAAGTGGGCCGGGTTATATGACATGAGTGAAGGACTTGAATTCATGTCATGAGAATAGACATCCACGTGCGGTAAACCAAAAGCATGTCCAAGTTCGTGCTGCAACGTGGCCTGGTAGTGTTCGTTCGCTTCCAATTGTTGTGACGAGATATACATCATTCCGCCGCCAGTATTTAAACCACCATTGATCGGCCGGCCTCCGCCCGCTGGAAATTGATCTTCTGAATTCATCAGCATGATGCAAAAGATATAGGGACATGCGTAACGACTCACTTTCAGCTCAGTCAGCAGTTCCGAGACGATAGCAGGTGCCCCGTTTTCGGGTGCGGTACGATAGAAAGCGAGCGGTTGATTGCTCCGCACCAATTTCAGAGTAGGTTGAGCGAGATCAAACGTGTCGCCGTTCAGCAATTGACGGTATCGATCTTGTGCCCACTTGAGATGCTTGAGAAACTTCTCAGTCTCAGCGGGCGTCGGCGGTTGCTGATCGCTGGAGATAAAGGCCACCGGAAGCACGGAGACGTGCCTGGGCAAATGATACTCCGCCCTCAGGTCGAGCAGATCGTCTTCCGCGTTTTGATCGACAGAGTCGGCGGAGTGGGCGGAGTGGGCGGCCGGGGTTTCCTTCGGCTTTGCCGCTTGACCTTTGAATTTCTGTTTGGCCTCTTGAGCCACGGCTTGTGCTGGAACGTGCAACGTGACACACGAGAGTGCCAGAACACTCAACGTGACGACGCTCCACATCGTGACGCGCCACGGCGATGGGCAAGATCGTTCGACAGGGAAATTCTCGTTGAGCACCATCGAAATTCTCCGCTTCAAAAGGTGAGGACGTTCCCACAGTCCAACAGTGGCAGTGAGTACTTTGTTTCGAGCCGTCGCACCGGTCCGAAACCAGTGCAGCAGGATCTCTGCATAATCGAGTGGTTTCTCGCCGCGCGCGGTCGCGTCGGCCAGATATTCCTGATTGGCATTCGTTATCGCACGCAGCAGCCAGAACAACGGGTGAGCAAACAGAATCAGCATCAACAACCGCTGCTGCGCCCGCAACCACAAATCGCGATGTAACACATGCGACGCTTCGTGAGCCAAAACCGCCTGGACAGAATCCGCAGATTCCTGACGCTCGAACCATTCCGGCAACAGAATCACTGGCGCGAGAACTCCCGTCGCCATGGCCTGGTTGATGGCGGCGGTCACCCGGACTCGTGGTGGTTGACGTTGCTCTCGCCAAAT
>JAQGHT010000276.1 GCA_028291565.1 Planctomycetaceae bacterium
GTGGTCACACGTACGAAAAAAGGGCAGAAATGAAGAATACAACATCGACAACACTTGGCTGGCTCCTCGGAAGATTCCAAAAAACACCTGCACTGGGCCATAAAGCCCGCCGGCTGACGAAAAGCCAGCTGCTGGGCATCGAGACCCTGGAAGACCGCACGGTCCTGGCCGCTCCGCAATCGATTCTCGTCGGAACTCTGGGAATGTTGGGAGTCGTACCCAGTGCCCCGCCACCACCGCCAAGTGGAACTCCCAGTGCCCAACTTCAGGCCGACACGCAAAAGCTGCAAGCCGATTCGCTCGCGGTGCAATCCAAATCCGCCGTCACAGTCGCTGAGCTGACCGGACTGCAACTGGACGATCAGTCGGTCAATCAAGCTGGCGTGACATTTGATCCCAAGTCATTGACGGCCGCGACAGATGGGCTGGTACGAGCGGTTCTGGCCGGCAATCCCGCACCTGCCAAGGCGAATTTCAACGCGCTATTCGCCGGCAAAGTGGCTCAATCCGTGATCGACAAGGTTTTCGCGGAAGAAGTCCAGATCGTTAAAGACTCCAAGATCACGGTCACGCAACTCAACACCATTAAGACGGACAATGCGGCGATCCAGAAAGATCTGGGAAACCCACCCCCACCCGCTCCACCAGCGGCTCCGACAGCTCCGACTGGAACTCCCACACAGCTGGATAAAGACACTCAGAAGCTGCATAACGATGTCTTAGCCGTGCAGAAGACGTCTGGCGTCACAGTCGCCGAATTGACCGCCCTGGGCGGCGATGATCAAACGGTCGTGAGAGCGAAAATCACTCTCGACGGCAAGGCTTTGATTCAGGCCACGGACAAATTGGTTCGAGCAGTTCTCGCTGGAAATCCAGCGACCGCGAAGTCGGATTTCGGAGCCTTGTTTGGCGGGAAGCTCGCTCAAACAGACATCGACAAGGCCTTCAACGACATGGTGAATATCGTAAAGGACTCGAAGATCACCCTGGCCCAGCTGAATACGATCGCGGCTGACAACGCCGCGATTCAGAAGGACCTGGCCGCGACTCCGCCGACCGGCACCACCCCAACGCCACCCCCACCCAGCCTGGCAGGTGCGTTGAGCATCCTGGGGGTCATCCCCGCCCCCTGATGACGGCGATTCGCGCATGGGCCAGCACCGCGACGCTGGCTCATGTCGCGAATGGACATAGTGATCAAAATCAGGCCGCTGAATGGACGTCCAAATCCGCCAGCGGCCTTTCTCATTTTGAATCCTATGTACCCCACAGGGGTTGTACAACCCCTGCGGGGTATAGGGACCTGACGACCCTCGCCGGATGGAATCCTGATTAGCGTAAATTAGCGGTAATTAGTGTTCAAAAAACGACCGAAAGTCTCTCGACCACCGAATAGTCACAGCAAAACAACTTGATCAACTTGTTTCGTTACTGCGCCTAAATATTGAAAACGACTCATTCGCGTCCGCGAACTGTATAATTCTATTTGGGAACAACCTGCAGCAGCATGACTGCAGGCTGCGCCAAGTCTCGGACCTTCTTGGAAATCTCATCGGCCTTCGCGGTGGCTTCGGCGACTGGCAGGCCTTTGCCCATTCCCGGCCGTTTGTGACCGCATTCATTGAGCCACGCATCGGTCAAAATCCGCTGTCGCTGTTGAATTTGCTGGAACAATTCTTTCGCTCGCTTGTTCGTCGTGAGCTCCGGATAGTTCAACAGATTCAATCCCGCTTGAGCTTCGGCCGCCGTGAACGTTCCCACTGCACGGTCCCCGTCCAGCAACTCATACTTTCCGTCTGCCAGGCCACTAATTTGCAGGCGGTAGCGATCGAATTTGTCGGCGAACTGCTCAAGCTTCAACGAATCCGCATTCCACTGCGGATCGACAAACATCGGCAACCGAGATTTCCATTGGAAACTCAACGTCTTGTCCGACTTCTTCAGATCGGTCACTCCCGCTGTCGCAGACGTGCCGGCCGTGGCATCGATTGTGGCTTCTATGGGCATAACCGCGCCATCGATGGCCTGCAGGACTTGCTCGGCCATCAGCCAATGTCCAGTTGGACTGGCATGGACTCCGTCGCCCGCCAGCACGTATTTCGGATCATCCTTTCTGCGCGTCGCCAGGTGCTGATCCATCGGTCCATGAATATCAATCACCGTCCAGCCTTGCTGGCGACGGGCCAGCAGAAACTGCGAGAACCGGCCTAAGACGTTGTTATAGCCCTCAAACGGACGGTCGTAAGCGTCCTTCCCCGCCGGCAAGGTACGGCCGGCGAGCGGTATGGGATCGAACGTCGGTGGCGTCAGATGGATCACCTGGCCGCCGTGTGCCGCCACAGCCTGTCGCAAGCTCCGCATCCCTTCCTGATATTTCTGAAAACGTTCGGGCGCGAAGGGATAGTACATCCCGCAATTCATGCCGTAGCAGGCGACAACCAGATCCGGTTTCAGCTTCGACAACACGCGTTCCAGCCGTTCATGCACGTCCGGACGCGGAAAGGCGCCACCGGCATGTCCCGGTTCAGACAGTCCCGAACAGGTCTCGCTGGGCAATCCGAGATCGATGAAATCGAATTGTTTTTCCGGATATCGCTCCGTCAGATAGGTCTCGAGGTACGCAATGTATTGTCCACTATAAGTAATACTATCGCCGAGGAACACGACGCGCTTCGCGGTGAGCAAGGCGGCCGCACCGGGGACGCTGACCGGTTTGGCACCGCCATTGTCATAATCCTTCCACCAGGTCGGGCCTTCCGCTTCAATTTCCGCATTCAGCTGTTTCAACTCGGCCTGCATCTCGGCGAACTTCGCGGGTTCCTGCTTGGATAATTCCTGCTTCTCTTGGGGATCGGCTTGCACGTTGTAGAGTTCAAAACGCGTCAACGGTTCATCGGCGACGATCTTCCAATCGCCGATACGCATTGCCGTCTTAGCCCACTCCTGAGCGATCGGGCACCGCCAGTACAGCGGGCGCTGACGTTGCACGCCCCCTTTTCCAGTCAACAACGGGACCAGGCTGCCACCATCCAGCACGCGGTCGGTTGGCAGCGGAGTCTTGGTGGCCTCGCAAATCGTGGCGAAGAGGTCTGAACCAATGACCGGAGTTGCGTTCGTTTGATTGGGACTAATATGACCCGGCCAACGGATGATGCCGGGGACGCGGATGCCCCCTTCGAAGACGTCTCGTTTTCGGCCTCGCAGGCCACCCGTGGAACCGCGATTCTTCCCCTTCAGTCCGTCACCCTCGGGACCATTATCCGAAGTGAAAATCACCAGCGTGTTGTCCGCCAGTTTCAATTCATCCAACGCCGCCATCAGCCGGCCGAAGGCCGCGTCCAGCTGAGTGATATTGCTATGATGCTGCCGTTGATCGGCGTCGGGGATGTCTTTGTAAAGATCCTGGAATTGCGGGTCCGATTCGATCGGCAGATGAGGCTCATGCGTCCACACCGACAGCAGAAACGGCTTCTTGGGATCACGATGTTTGCTGAGCCATTCGATCCCCTCGTTCACCACCAGCGGAGCCGAAAATCCTGCCAGCTGGCCGACCGGTTTTCCGTTTCGCACGAAATTCAGCGGGTCCTTGTGGCTGGGAGCGGCGTTATTTTGAGTCGCCAGCCACCAGTCGTAGCCATGCTCGTTCGGTTGTGGATGTCGCGGATCATTGAAAAAGCCATTCAAATGCCATTTCCCCGTATGGCACGTCGCATAACCTTGCCCCTGCAGCAGCTTGGCAATCGTGATTTCGCTCTTTCGCAAATGAGGTTCCCGGCCTGCGGGAATCCACGTAAAAACTCCATTTCGGTACGGTGTCCGCCCTGTCAAAATTGCCGAACGAGACGGCGAACAGACCGCGCCTGCGGAATAGCACTGCGTCAACCGCATTCCCTGCGTGGCGAATTTGTCGAGATGCGGCGTCTTAATCACCGGATTGCCGTAGCACGCGAGGTCCCCGTACCCCAGATCATCGGCCAGCACGAGTACAACGTTTGGGACACGACCCTGTTCTGCGGCATGCAATTGTTTGACTGATTCCGCTGACAATTCGATCGAAATCCCAATCAGAATCAGTGCAGCAACTCGGCGTAGCAAATTGGCGTCGAACATGAGGCAAAAAACACGTGACAAAGGCATGAGCTCTCCAAGTCATGGGGTGCCGAACGGGCGATGCCTACAGTATCGACGGACAGCAGCGAAGGGTCAACGCAGTTGCCGACACGTGTCCCCGCATCATCGCAGGAGCTCAGACAGGGGTCTGGCGCCGCAGAATTCAGAATTGGCGGAGAACGGCTGATTTGAGAAACCGACTGCTGTTCCGCCAAATCTGAAATCTGCGGTGCCTGACCCC
>JAQGHT010000290.1 GCA_028291565.1 Planctomycetaceae bacterium
CTATACTCGCACGAAACAGTAAATCAAGGTGGCGCACTCGTTGACTTCACATCCAATTTGCAGATATCTCGTCACGAGGGTCACCCGGCCTTGAGATGCCGCAGGGTGAAATCTCAGCCAGTCCGAATCTCGACGGGGCCTTTATAGGGCCATACAAATGTGGGGCGGATCGCGAGATCCGAAGTTGACATTGGTGGCTCGGGACATTGTCACCGGAATGTCGGTGTAACCACACGGATACACAGCGATCTGACCTCTGTAGATTCCGAAAGGGCCTTACGAGCTGCGAAGAACTGCTCACGCGGTACATACCAGGCAGCTCGACCATGTCCACAGCTTCCATAGCATGACACATTGGTCTTCTCAATGGCGTCGCGGATGGCCTTCTTGTCTTCGGGGGTAGACTTCGACCATGCCACAACCCAGTCTGGCCCCTCCTCTGACAAGACCTGTGTAATACCGTGTCTAACAAGCTCCTTGTCGTTCAGCCGAAAGAGACCGAACTCCAGAATCTGACGTTCATATTCGTCAGCCATTTCGGTCGCTAACGTTTTGAATTGGAGAATATCCATGTTGATAGGCATTAAAGGGGAGACAACTGTCAGCCGAGATGGCATGGGTACGAAATGGACTGCAGATGCGAGAAAAGTTGTCATTAATACCAATACGACGCGTCCGCTGCGTCTTCCGGAATTCACAGGAAACCTCCATTGCTGCCTTTTGCCGCCTGATGTCCAGAAGAATCCGCGTGTGTCCGGGGGAAACGACACTCAAGTTCCCCCAAACGGTTCGCTGCACACTCAGCGGGACATCTTTTGCCACGAACGACAGTGTCAGCGGTAGCCAAATTGGACCAATCCACCAAAAGTAATGACGTCACCTGGTTGATCGTGGTCAAAAATCGGCGCGCCGGTTTCTTCCCGCTCAGTCGACGTCACGTATTCCCACCGGATTTGATATCGTCCGCTTGATTCAATTGCGTGGAGCTTGTGCAAGACGAATTCAACCGTACCCTTCCTCATCTTTTCGGGGATTCGATCCCAAAGTGCGTTCCAGTCTTCGTGACTGAATTCGCCGCTTTCCAGACGTGCCTGATCATCGGCCTTCATTAGACGCAACCCCAGTTTGTCATGAGACGATAAAGAAGTCAGGCGACCAACCGAGCATCGCGCCGATTCTTATTCAGATAATGTCACTTTGGCCGCTGCCGCCAACACTGCCCAAGGAGCTGAATACCAGATTGCAACTTGTTCCAAATACTCAGTAACCCCTAGATTGCGGAGGCGTTCGAGATAGAGACCGCGTTCGCCACGAATATAGTATTCGTTGGTGGGATTCTCAAGATCGAGAGCACTTCGCTCTTCCGATGACGACGAGGGTCGATCAATGCTGAGATGGGCGTCATCAGTGGAATCGGCGAGCCCGTGAATGCGTCGGTCGATGTGACCGGAACGCCGCCGTTGTGCTTGAGCAAGAACTTGCGTTAGCCGACCAACAAAGCCATGCCGATCTTCGCATCGAACCTGTCGAAGACGGCCTGCGTTGTCTTGCCGTATTCTTTGATCAACGGTGTGAATGTCATGAACTTATCCTTGCACCAAACGAGCGATTCGAAAACTCTCAGAGAAAATCAGATCGAATCCGCGCACTGTCACGGCATTGTGCGTTATTGTTTCTTCTGTCGCCTTATCGCCTGATTGATCCGTCGTGTATTTTTTTTGGCAGTTCCCAAACTCTCAAAACCCGATTCAGAGACGAACACAATGTCGGAAGTAGTATGTTCGACGTGTGATAATTCCGAGTTGATCGCGGCGGCCACTTGGGCCGGGATCAAACCGAACGCATCCTGGCAGAACGTCTTGTGCCAGTAGTTAACTGGATGAACCAATTGCAGTTTTTTTCGAAAGTCAACGACGGGGCCGTCGAGGAAAAACTCCTCATTCGAAACGAAGCCCAGATAGGCTTCGAAGGAGCGGGCATACAAGGCGAGTGTGGCAATCAGTCGGTCGGTTTCGAAGGGTGGCTCGGCCTGGAATTCGATCACGCAGTGGTCATCCGACGATCCTTCGTCGGGCAATTCTTGCCGTCGATTGAGGTACGTAATGCGGCAATCGAAACCCCTGCCAAACCACTTATTGAGCTTGGTGCTGCTGAGGAACTCAAGCATGATCCCCAGTTTTGGTTCGGCTTTGGCTTGCATGGCCCATGGCCCGTCTTTTCCCCGCACACCGTTGACGAAGCGAGCAAATTTCTCCTCGACAACTTCGTTCGGGTTCGCTCGCGATCGAAGCATTACAATCAATTTCATGCCCGTCTCCGAATGTAAAGGCACCATGTGCCCCGTCCCGCATAAAACCAAGCTCAGTTGCGGCGGGCGCCGAGTGAGCTACGAATCTGAAAAACTCCCCCTGCCCCCGCTGTCGCATCTCCCATGCGCTTGCCCCTCTGTCGAACGTATTGCGATCTATCCGGCTTCATGGACGAAGCTGGATAGATCGTCCATTGAACTTTTCCGCTTCGTAGGCTTTTGGGTGGGCCGCCGTATTGCGGAATCAATGACGGCCAGTTCCTCGAAACGGCGGCCAGTTTACCCGGACACGACCTCGATGTCACGGGGATTGTCGGACCTCGCGAGTGGCATCGTCGCCAACGATATCGAGTTTGGTTCGACGATCTTCCGGCCCGCGATTCGACGCTTCGGTCCGACACACCAAAGCAAGCACCAGTTCAAGCGAAACTCGGTTCGCAACCAGCCTCATGGGAGGAACAGTTCAATTCGTCCGGTTGCAATCGAGGTAACGGGATTTGAACTCAATTGGTCGAAACCGGAGCGCGCCGGTCCGACACAGCGAAGGGCGGCTGGCCATTTGGGGACCATCGCAACTCTTCGAGGACTACGGACGATGTTCGAACGACTCCGAGTGTGGTGGAACGTCCTAAGCCTGTTCGCAGATCGGAACCACCGCAGAATCGGCGTGCAGCCGGCGAATCAACTTAATCCGCCCTACCGTTGACGGCTCGGCTCAAGAATTCGAAGACTGCTTTAGTGGGCTCGTCGCCGTGCAATCCCAGTTCAGAATTGATCCTGGTGTGGTCCGTTCCCGCGGCGGCGTAGGCATTCGCCGACACTCCCGCTTCCCGAAGGGTAGCGGCAAGCCGTTGCGACTGTGAGCTGGTCAGGGGGTGATCGGCAACATGGGGGATCAGGAAGCGCGGAATATTCTTCCCTCGGGCAATATGAGTAATCGGCGACAATCGACTCTGCTGTTGGTCATCGCCGAAGCGATGTTTGTCGATTTCCGCCTGCCTTGCGGGTGCCATTTTCATGTGGAGCGGAATATCAAAGGCGTCGCCGTCCACCGGAACGCAGGCCTTGATGGCGTCCAGCGGCACCCCCTCCGCCTTCAAATACCGATCATCGGTGCAGAGGAGGCCTGCGAGAGATGCTCCCGCAGAATGGCCCAGGACGGCCAGCGCCTCGCGGTTGCCGCCATATTCCTGGATGTGATCGCGGACCCAGCGAACGGCCTTGGCAATATCTTCGGCTTCGTTCGTGAGGGTCACCGTCCCCGGAAACGCAGGGGACCATTGAAAGCGTCGCACCCCTTCGTGATCTCTGGTGGTCCACGGGGGGGTCCACAAACGATAATTGATAGAAACGAAGACGTAGCCCTTTTCGGTGAAGGCCTTAGGCTTGTTATCCATCTCCGCTTTGTCGCCGCTATGCCAGCCCCCCCCATGAATCCAGATAGCGACGGGATGATTGGCCCCCTCCGGAGGAGCGTAGATGTCCAGCGTCTGCAACTTATTCTTCGTGTTGGCGTACGGGATGTCGCGATGGATTTTCGGTTCTGCCGCGTGCACTGACGCGACAAAGACGAACAGCAGCAGTAGATTCAACGTTCGCATGCATTTCTCCCTCACGCCAAATCGGCTCCCAGGCAAGTGAAGCCTGACCGAATGGTTCGTCTCTTCGAAAAGGTTACCGTAACTCGCCATTCGCCGGGGCTTTCCCGCCGCGACGGGACGCAGCCCCGGCAACAACCTGACATTGAACGATAGACGGACCAACATGTCAACGCACGTCGGTGCGACACACCGAAGCACTTTAGCCCGCTTCGGTCGATATGACCAAGTGCGCGCAACCCGACA
>JAQGHT010000293.1 GCA_028291565.1 Planctomycetaceae bacterium
ATCATGGACAGCCTGCGCTATTGGGTTCTCGAAATGCACGTCGATGGATTTCGTTTCGATTTGTGCAGCGCATTGGCTCGCGAATTGTATGAAGTGGATAAACTCGGCGCATTTTTTGACATCATTCATCAGGATCCCGTTCTCTCGCAGGTGAAATTGATTGCCGAGCCCTGGGATCTGGGTGTCGGCGGCTATCAGGTCGGCAACTTTCCCGTGCTGTGGACCGAATGGAACGGCAAGTATCGTGATTGTCTGCGCAAATTCTGGAAGGGAGACGGCGATACGATTTCAGAACTGGCGACGCGGTTGACTGGTAGTAGCGACTTGTACTGGCACAGCGGACGCCGGCCCTATGCCAGTATCAATTTCGTGACCTGTCATGATGGCTTCACCATGCACGACCTGGTGAGCTATAACGAAAAGCACAATATCGCCAATGGTGAACATAACAACGATGGTGAACGCGAAAACCGGAGTTGGAACTGTGGCGAGGAAGGTGTCACAGATGACCCTGAAGTCAATCGGTTACGAACGCAGCAGAAACGCAATTTCATTCTCACCTTGATGCTCTCGCAAGGCGTGCCGATGCTTTTGGCCGGGGATGAATTGGGGCACTCCCAAACAGGGAACAACAACGCTTATTGCCAGGATAATGAGATCAGCTGGCTGAATTGGGATCTGGATCCGGAAGACCGCGAGTTTCTGGAATTCGTGTGCAGTGCGATCCAGATCTGGCGTGACAATCCGGTCGTCCAACGCCGGAAATTCTTCGCCGGCCGTCAGATTCGCGGCGCTAATGTGAAGGACATCGCGTGGCTGACTCCCGGCGGCATCGAAATGAACGATGAGGCTTGGAATGCGGGTTTTGTTAAGTGCGTGGGGGTTCGCCTGGATGGTCAAATGATGGACGAAGTGGATGAGCGGGGACGGCCAATTCATGGTCCGACATTGTTGTTACTGCTGAACGCGTTCGAAAAACCACTTCCGTTCAAACTGCCCGATCAGGCCTTCCACGAAGTCTGGCAGCCTTTGGTCGATACGGCCAATCTTTCGCGTGCCTACCCTCGCTACGCGAACGGAGCCGTATACGACTTGCAGGCACGTTCGATGGTCGTGTTGCAGCTGCGGACTCAATGGTCGAAGGCATTGTTCAGAACCGGCCAAATGGCCTGGCAGTCCCTCAAACGCTGGAAGAAAGTAACGCCGAAGCCATAGCGTTTCAGATTCAAGACGAGCGTCCGGCGGTAAGCCGGATGGTGATTTTGGAGTCGTTACTCGCGCAACGTCGAGCTCGAAACGCGTATCTGGCGCGCCGAAAGATCCAGGCCGACATATTTCAGCCAATTCGGGACTGGTCGATCTTTTGCCGAGACCAGCTTGGTGCAGACCGTGACGCGGGCTTCATTCGCGTAGAAAGTCGGTGGCCCGACCGCGGAGACGGCCAGATCCGTGTTGCCACGTTCCGTTGTCGTGGTCGTCGACGAGTCGCTCAGTTCGAAACGCACGTACGCGTCGCCCGTTCCAGATGTCGTGGTCGTGGTATTGAAGCTGACTCGATGAATCGCCAGAAAGTTCTGAATATAAATCGAGACGTTATTGGGCGTCGCGCCCGGCTTGGCGAATTCCCGAGCTCCTTCGACTGCCGCCGAGGTGACAGCCGTGTGATAGAGCATCATGATTCCGAATTGGAAGATCGCGATGGTCGCCATAAACAAGATGGGGAACACCAGCACGAGTTCCAAGTATTCCAACCCACGCCGTTTCGATCCGTGTGAACGTCGAAGATGAGCGGGGATCCGCGCAGCGGAATTCGGGACGAGGCGTCGCATTGCAGATCGTCTTCCCAATGACGTGTCAAGATCACGTATTAATGGCGTTAATCGCGTTGGCGAGATCCATCAATTCATTCACCAAGGCACTCCGCAACGCCGCGAGTCCGACAATGACACCAAACCCCACCAGCGTCACTAAGAGCAAATACTCAACAAATACCGCTCCCTTGGAGCGTTTGCCGTCATTGACACATTTGCGGGTGCGTTTCGCCAAGAGGCGTCTTGCAAACAATCGCTTTTTGAACCGAAGATTGTGCAGCACGTTACGACCTCTTTAGACAATCTGTTTTGAGTCGCCTCAATCGGGCAGACCGGTATAAGCCGGGAAAGGCTGCCACACAGGTGTATCGACAATTGGCAGTTCGCCCTTTCGTTTTCGTTCTAAAAGCAAATCAAATCGCGGAATTCGCCGCACAAAGATGTAAACCTGGTCATCCTGGTATAATTCGGCCCAATCTGCGCGTTGGAGAAGATAGGCGACTGAGGAAGACTGAATCGGCAGCAGGACAATTTCTGTCGGGTATTTGTCGAGCATCGGTGTCTGTTCGGGTTGTTCTTTGCTCACGCGCTGAAAGCTCATGAACTCGGCTTCGATTTCGCTCGAATAGACTGTTCGATACCGCCCATCAAATGCGAGTTTGAATTCTGGAGCGTGCCAGAACATGAACTGCGCCCAGCCATAATCCGTCAACAGGTTTCCCGAGACTCCTGCTTCTTTCAAAAACTTGACAGCTCGCACCGGCATTCCCGGAACGGAACTGCGAGCTTCGACGGCGATCACCCAAGGTGGTAGACCTCGCATCCACAGGTCGAATGTGACTCGAAGCTGCAGCACCAACAAGGCACCTAAAGCGGCCCCCGTGGTCAGCAATTTCAATTTGCGTCCGCCTGGCCCTCGCAGCTTGCTGGTCAAATGTGGAAACAGACGTGGTAGGCTGTCCGTCAAAGGTCCAGGCAGCAGGATCATGCACGCCACTGAAAGCAGCGCCACGTGTCGAATATGCGACAGCGCCTGAAAGCCGATCATTGCCAGGACTGCACCGTCTGTCCAGGTCCAGCGACGAGACACAGGCAAGGCCAGGGCCAGCAGAATAAATGGGACATAGTATGTCGGGGCTTGTTGGGCACCCCATAGAGGCTGCCATTCAACAACCGGTTGCTTGGTGGCGAGATGTTCCCACAGCATGGCGTAAAGGTTCGGTCCGTACGGATTGATCAGCGTGGCCAGAATACTGAGTCCGAACACGATCGTGATTTGGAATTGACGTGACGTCCACCGCCTTTGGGACCTGCAGAGACTCAAGACTTCCATTCCTGCATAGAGACCAGTGACGCCCAGGCCCGCCAGAAATCCTCCGTGTAAGTTCACCCAGATGGCTTGCAGCGGCGGCAGCGCCCAGATCGCTCCCCTGCCCCGCCCATCGGAATGCCGTTTCAGTGCCAGTAGTGTGAATGCAAACAGGGCAAACGTCGAAACTTGTGGCCGGACAAAAATCACAAATTGCGACAGGCACTCGGCGCCATACGCGAGCAACACAATACTCGCTCCGAGCGAGGCTTTCTGGTGGCGCATTTCGGCCGCCGCGCACAGAAAGACAACCAGTACCAGCGCGTTGCGCCAGGTCCAGAGGCCCGGATTGCCGAAATGCAGCCACAGCCATCCGAATTGCATTTCGGTCAGCCATTCATGATTCACCCAACGTGCGTTTGGCGCCGTATAAGAAAACGGATCCGTGTGCTCGCACAGAACCCCAAGTTCCAAGGCCCGGATCCCATAGAGCGTATGTCCCCAGATATCCGGATCCGCGAGTACCAGCGTACAGGAAAACAGGTAGCCAACAATCAAAGTGATCAGGAACAGCCGACGATCCAGTCGTTCTTCAAGAGGTGGAACAGGTGGCGATGATTCTGTCGGGGTTTCACTTTGGGCATCTGGCACGGTGGTGGGCTCTAACTGAGGTGGTATTACTTGAGATTATGTATAGCGTGAGCCCGAAAATAAACGCCGTTCCCTTGCGGGGTGGGGCCACGGCCCTTGCATTATTTCTGTGCCAGCGTGGTCTGGGGGGGCGGGAACGGCCGAATGAGGAGAACGGAAATCTGCCGTTGATTTTACTGTTCGTGCGCACAAATAGGGTGTTTTCGATATTCAGCCCCTTGATTGAACATCGATTGCCTATCCGTATCAATTAGGATTCTAAAAAGCTGCCAAACAATCTGATTTTTCTATAGGCGATGACTCTCCGAGACTCGCCGTCGAAGAGCTATTCAATAGCCGTTCAGGCAAACTCTTCGACGTGCCGGTTGTTTGGCAGGTTCTAAAAGATGATTTGTAACAATCCACTGATCATGAGTTTGCCGAAACTCTTGGTTGTGAAGTATGAATTACGAGAAACACATATTGCTTCATGTCCCCGAATTCATGCCCTCGGCGGCGGTGGCGGAGGAGGTGCAACCGCAAACATTCCCGCCAGGGCCGGCACGCTACTGGCTGGCAGCCAATCCGGTTGTCCCGCGTTCCAGACTAGCGTCGATGGCGCCAATTCACGTCGACCCGCCGCGTCCGCCAATTGCTGAGTCGTATACGGTCCGTGTGTCGCTCCATTAATCGCCAGATGCCACTGCACGCCGGTCGGCAACGGTGGCGTCGCCACCGCCGCCGTGACCGGGGCGGCGGTGGGGGGGACGTGGGCCTGATTCGCGAGATTTCCCATTTGTCCAGCCATGGCAAAGCCCATCCCCAAGCCCATCCCGGCCGCGGCGGCTCCGCCAGACGGATTTCCTGCCGCGAGCGGAATGGCATTGGCATATTGGTACTGCTGGTACCGTCCCATGTCTCCCAGAACGCCCATGCTGCTCCGCGTATCCAATGCTTTCTCGACTTCTTCTGGCAGCGAGATGTTCACAATGGACAGTTGCGGAATCGCCAGACCATATTCGTCGTCAATCCGTTCCGCGACCGTCTGCCGCAGTGTGTCGGACAGCTTCTGATAATTGGCCGCCAGATCGAGCGCCGCGATCTTGGCGGTCCCGAGGATCTCCGCGAACGCTGTGGCAATCAGAGACCGCAGTAACGCGGTGATTTCATCGGCCTCCACAATTCCGTCGGTTCCCACCAATTCTTTCAGAAGTGCCCGGGCGTCGGTCGCTTTCAGCGAGTACGTCCCGAATGCTCGTAACCGAATCGGGCCGAAATCCGCGTCGCGGAACATGATGGGATTGGCCGTCCCCCATTTTAAGTCGGTGATTTGGCGCGTACTGACAAAATAGACTTCAGATCGAAATGGGCTGTTGAACCCGTGACTCCAGCCCATGATTGTGGACAGAATCGGCATATTGCCGGTAGTCAGTGCATAATTGCCCGGTTCAAATACATCCGCCAACTGCCCACGGCAAATGAACACCGCGACCTGTCCGGGCCGGACGATCAGCGCGGCACCGTTTTTGATTTCATTCTGATACCGTGGAAACCGCCACACGATCGTTTGCCGAGTGTCGTCGATCCATTCGATGATATCGACGAATTCACCACGCAATTTATCGAACAAACCCATGTTGAGTCTCCGGGAAGGGATCAGAAATCCTGGTTGAAAGTGGTCGACCAGAAGGATCTCCACCGACCGCCGGATTTTACTGGAGTGCGTCCCCCGACATCAATAGTGCGTTCCTCAAACTGACCTGCGCGAAGAATTTCACGGGCGGAGAGTGGGAATGTCTTGAAGTCTATGTGCCGCACGGCACTCTCCGCCAGTTTTGCGAAGGAAATCGTCTTTCGGAAACCGATTGGAGTGTTCGACCGCAAGAGAATCCGCCGCGTCGGCCCGAGTTGCTAATCGGAGGCGACCTGGGGCCGTATTTCCGGGGTAGCAGATTACCACCAGTGTTCCTCTAGCTCCATGATAATCTCGTGACTCTCCGTCCAGCGCGCGGTAGTATGGCGTTTGGAAAAGTCACGTGGTTGGGATTGAATTCGCATCGGGAAGCTGTCCGCTGCTGCAAAGAGCGGGAACCTTCAACGTGCGAACTGTCTGCCTCCCGGCCGTCGGAATGATCGCCTTTCGATCGTCAGCATGAGGAGCTTATTCGCATGACCGAAGACAACGACGAGGCTCTGTTTCAGGAATGGGACGACCACAAATCTGCAATGATGACACAGATCCTTGGCAAGGAACACGACATGGTCATGCATGCAATCATCCCATATGCCATTGCGGGCGGCCTTGATTTGTATTATTTCCCGAACGGTATTCCTGGAACTGCGATCGCGACGAAGGAACTTTTTGAGGCTCCCGGCGAGGGCTCGTCGAACATTGTGTTTGATACATATGAGCTCGTAATGTTCACGAGGCATCGACTTTCGCTGGATGATGCCAAGGACAAGAATACGGCTTTTGGTCGCGCACATTACGGAATCAACGCGATTCTGAATTGCATTGCCCCCTACAGCGCTCAGGCAACTTTAAATCCGAACGAAACGTGTGAATTTCCGGCGGATATGGAAACAGTTGGTGGAAAGTGCCTGATTTTTGATGCTTACAGGCCTGAAAGTGAACACTCGGAATTCGGTTTACTCGCGATCATTGAGATCCACCGCTCGGAAATGGAGTTTGCGCGGAAAAATGGTGGCAAGAAATTGATCGACAAATTGAAGAAGTCGGGATACTACCCGTATACAGACCTTGAACGTCCTGCTGTGGTGTGAGGCGACGAGATGCAGATGATATTGCTCTACAAGAGTCGCCAACCGGTCGTTTAACCCCGAGCCAACGGCGAGGGCAAAATTGCACGACTTCGATTACGGAAACTCGCAATATTTCATTTTCGAGGATGGCTCGACAGATTTGGGGCGATGCAATGGAATGGTCGGAAATGATCTCGTCCGCTTATCAGGCTCGGGAAGGATGTGAGCCCCGCGTGCGTCCACGTTTCTTTCCCCCGGCTGAAGAATCCGCGTTGATCGAAGCTGAAAGCTCACTTGGTCTCAAGTTACCTTCAGAACTCCGATGTCTGCTCGCTGAGACAGATGGAATGATGGAAGAAATGGAACTGGAAGACGACTGGATCGAAATCGGCTGGACTGTCTGGTCAACAATCGAACTTGTTGCTTCTAATCGACGTCTTCGAACAGCGACGGACTGTCCGTCACCCCTTCCGCCAGATTTGTGCGTCTTCTTTGTGAACGCCGGAGTCGACGGGGTGCAGTTTGGGCTCGACCTTTCCCGCATCGAACACGAGTCCGTTCCGGTTTTCATTTGGGAACCGCTTGAGGAAGTGGTCAGAACAATCGCGCCTTCACTGGAAGCGTTTCTCAATGGTTGGTTGCGCGGTTTGTATGCAATTTAAACTTCAGTCAGCTTGCAATAAAATGTTGTTGCGGAACGGTATTGGGAGCCCTCAGCCGTAACGCCGCGAGGGATTTTGGTGTGGCGAATTCCTCGTAGCTGAAATCGTGAGATTTCGGGCGGGACACGCTGATCGGCCCGAAATCTCACGATTTCAGCTACAAAAATCCCTCACGGCGTAGCCTCAGCCGGTTTCAGGGCGGACACGATTCTCAGTTCTATTTTCAATCGGAGCAACAGATGAAATCCATGCCCGTCTTTATCTCCATTGCGTTTCTGCTGCTGTTTGGTTCCATGCACAATGCGGCGGTTCGGGCATATGGAAAGCCAGCGGGAACGATCGACAGTTGGGAGACAATCGTTGATCCTGATCAGGATTGCGAATTTGTCTTGAACGATAAAAAACTGAGTATCAACGTTCCTGGCACGAATCATGATTTGACCACGACGGGCGGACAGAAAGCACCACGGGCGCTAAAGCGGGTCAGTAGCGATTTTACTGTCCAAGTCAAAGTCACCGCGGACTTCAAGCCGGGGATGACAGCCGTGGGGAATACCCGGCCCTATAATGGTGCTGGAATTGTCATCTGGCAGAATGAGCAGAATTTTTTACGCGTTGAACGCAACGCCTATTGGCTCGATCCACAGACGCTGTTTTGCTATCCGCCATTGATCGCCTATTGGAACAACAACAGCGAGGTGGGTGAAATCAATAGCAATCCCACGAACGCCGAATTCTTTAAAGGCAAGTCCACCTGGTTGCGGGCGAATCGCCAAGGAAGCAACGTCACGGTCTCAATCAGTCATGATGGAAAGAATTGGGCTGAAATCAAAAAATTCCAAGTCCAATTGGCGGACCAATTGTTTGTCGGAGTTGCGGCCGTGAATACATCGGGTTCGCCTTTTCGCGTGGAATTTGAAGAATTCACAATTAAGGCCAGGTAAGCGATCGCCCTTGTGTGTTCGTGGGCAAACCGCGAATAGACCGCAACTATTGAGAGCAAAAGGGGTGTGAGATGAACCTGAGAATCATAATTTGTTGCATTTTATTCTTCGGGCTGGATGTCGGAAGTGAAGTGGTTTCCGGGCGACCAATGAATTAGATCTCTTTTTGAATTTCAAGTAAAATCATTTCGAACGATCCGCGATCAAAACAATGTCACAGCTTTTTGCTGAGAGACTGACCGAAGTCGATGGCGAAAAAATGTGCTTGCCGTTTTAGAAGTGGGCTGAGCATGTGCTACGGCGGTGAGTAAAGAGTCCCATTCCTGGAGAGAGTTTTCATGCCACGTATGTTGTCGGCGATCGGGATCTTCGCGGTCTTGGTGTTCCTGTCAAACCAATTCAGCCTGGCAGCGGATGACGCTGACCCATTGCAGGGGGTCTGGATCGCCGAAACTGCAAAAGCAGACGGCAAATCTCTCCCTGAGGAAGTCGTCAAAAACATGCGATTCACATTCAAAGGGGACAAACTGTTCATCAGAGGCAATTCCGGTGGTGAAAAAGAAGACGAATGTGCTTACAAGATTGACTCCAAGCAGTCACCAATGCATCTCGATATCAGTCCGCCCGAAGAGAAGAAGCCAGTACTGGCGATTTACGAAGTCAAGAAAGATCAGCTGAAGATTTGCTTGCGGCACTCCAGCAGCAGCGAGGGGCGTCCAGATTCATTCGACGCGAAACCAGAATCAAAACGAATTCTGATGATCTTCAAAGAAGAGAAGAAATAGGGGGGGTGTCCGTTGGTTCGTTGCCAACCTCACAGGGGAATGCAACGGCCTCTGCTGTTAACGGCTGTTGATCGTCCGAATCAGTTTTGTGTCAATCGACATTTGACCGGCGCTGTTCAGATTGCAAGAAATCGATGAGCCAGGATCACGGATACAATTCGGTTGTCTTCCTGGCATAGAATTTCAGGCGACTGTGAATTCAAGGACTTTGAAGGAGCAATGAAAATGAAAGTATTCACCTTCCTGATACTGACCTCTTTCGTTACTGCCGCACCGCCCCGGCAAGATTCAGTCACGACCGTTCTGGGGCCCAAGGCCTATCGCGATGGCGACGTCATTGAAATCACAGACGTCACGGCGACTTCCAGAAATCTGGAACAAGGCGATTCTGTCACTGTTCGGGGCCGAGTGCGACTCGGAAGCCGTGATTCTGCGGATCTCTGCCTGTTTCTCACTCAAACCCGCGGTACGGGATTGGAAGAAACCGATCCGCCACAGACGACGGTTGTTTCAAAAGGACTTGCCACCTTTGAGCTAAAGGCGACGATTAAGCATCAGGGAGTCCTGCATCTGACTTTTTATGATCGGAAGTCAGGCAAACCATTCGGGGGAACATATTTCGGAACGACCGACCAAATGCGTCGAATCTCCGATTGGGACGTTCGCTACTATCTATCTGAATAGGGCTACTTACCACGGCCAAACAGTCTTCCAAACAGGCGGCCGAGCACTCCAGGCGATGAGCCCTGCCCCGACTTCTGGTGGCCTTGGCTCGCGTGGTGCGAAACTTTGGGGAGATCACCCGGATTATGTCCGTTGTGCTGCCGTGGTTGATGCTCATGATGTGACTTGTGCGCGATGCCGCCGTAATTCATGGGTACAGTGGGATTCGTCGAGCCAACTCCTCCGACAAACGTATAAAAGATCTGGTCTGTTGTCGAATTGCCGGTCGAATCGCTCGAATCATCACCCGTTGAATCCGTTGGATCGAGCACAGCGACGGCAGTGTCTGGCAGCCGGCGAGTTCCCACACTGATCGATTCAGTCATCAGGCTGTTCGCGGCATCGCCCACGGCGATGTCATCCAGCCCCAGGCGATGGCCCATTTCGTGCATCAGGACCGTTAACAGGTCCATGTGCGACGCCGCGTTCAGGTCAGTAGCTACGAGATCCGCGGTCCCTGTCTGGGCCGCGAATTCTGAGTCGTCCAGGGGAGTTTGATCGACGTACCAACCATAACCCGCCGCGTTTTGATCGACGAAGATTGTGGCATCGGTCTCACTACCCAGGTAGGCTCCTGGCAGATTGGTGACTTGGAACGTCAAGCCATTCAATACGGCTTGTTGTGTTGCGTCCAAGCCTGTGGCGGTCCATCTGGCGATTGCGGCATCGGCGGTTTGCTGCAAGTCGGTGGGAGATAAAACATCAGACGTCGGGTTCGTAGCGGGGCCGCCAGCGGCTTCCAGCGGGCTGAGACGTTCAATGCGGACCGCGTCGGCGTTCACGTAACCATTGGAACCCGCGGCATTGACGATCACGGTTAACGTGGTCCCTGAAATGGTGTAGGAACCGACCAGATCTTCCCAGTAAACACCAGAACTTAAGAAATCGTTCGGCGCATTTTGTTCGTTGATCGTCACTGGCGTTGACGTGCCGCCATTGACAGTGAAGGACTCGTTGGACGCACGATTCGATTCGGCCCGATAAGTGATCGAGACACGATAGGTTCCCGTAACCAGGCCGCCAAAACTCCAGGTGGCCGTCGAAGCCGCGCCGGGGTTGGCGAAGCGCAGATCGTTCAAAAAGCCGACGCTGGGGTCGGTATTGTTGGACCAGGTCCCCGTTTCGCTGTAAGTTCCGGTGGTTGGTGACGGTCCGATGACAAGATCGACGCCGCCAGTATTGGGTGAGTTATCAATCACCCAGACCTTGTTTGAGACCACGCTGCCACTGATATTGAAGCTGAACGGGTTCTCGTCCGCATCGTTGTTCTGAATTGACAGCGTACCGCTGAATCCTCCCGCATTCGTGGTCAACATCGTGACCGTGATCGCTTGAGAAGCTCCAGGAGCCAACGAAGTCGGCGTATATCCCGAGATCTGGAACCCGGCGGGAGCCGTCAGTGTGGCACTGCCGAGAATCAGCGGTGAAGAACCCAGGTTTTTGATCGTGATCGTCTTACTGACATTGGCGGCTCCTTGCGTGGCGGTACCAAAATCGACCGTCGAGGACCCGCTGGTCAGGTCCGTCGTGCCATTGAGAACTTGAATCTCGGGGCCGGCCGCACTCGGGACTTCAATGCGGATGGCATCCGCAATGACGTAGCCGTTGGCATTGTTGCCCAGGGTGACAGTCAGCGTTGTTCCGGTGATCGTGTACGAGGGAGAAAGATCGTTCCAGGTGGCTCCATCGGCAGTGAAACCGTTCGGACTGTTCTGCTGATTCACGGTGACGGTTAATGGAGACGCCCCGCCCGTAATGGTGAACGGTGAATTGGTGGCTCGGTTGGTTGTCGCGTACCAGGTCGCAGACACGCGATAAGTACCGGGTGTGAGATTGGTGAATGTGTAAGTTGCCGTCGCATTTGGCGTGGTTCCGCCGATTCCCGAGGCGAATCGCAAATCATTCGTGAAACCGCGACCAGCCACCGTGTTTGCTGTCCAGGCGCTCGCCGGAGTTAGAACGAGGCTGCCGTCTGTTGTTGTGGATCCACCATCGTTATCAATGATCTTGCTGGTACTGCCCGATGCCGCGGCACTCGTCAGGGTGATATCGCCTGCAGGACTGTTGTAGTTGATGGTGAAATTCGCACCATTCAGTGACAATGTTGCAGCATTTGCGGCTCCGGTGAAATTCCCTGTCACGTTGTTGACACCGTCAAGGATTTTCAGGCTTGTTCCGACCGCCGGGCTGAACGATGTGCTGCGATTTGCCTGCAGAACGGCTCCGGCCGTGATGTTCATGGTATTTCCAGCACCATTGATGACCAGTTGGTCATAGCCTGTGCCGACGGTCGCGCTATTCAAGTCGACGGTATAGACCGAACCACTCGCCAGATTCACATTGCCATTGACGGTGAGAATTCCTGTTCCCAGCAGAGTCGTCGCCGAGGCTGGCGCGAGTGTTGCTCCGGCGCCGACATTCAAAGTTGCATTGACTGTTCCGGCCCCGGTGAACAGTGCTCCGCTGGTCATACTCAATGATCCGGGTGTTGTCGCTGGAGCGTTTCCAACATAGGCGGTCAACGTGCCGTTGGCGATCGTCGTGCGAGTTCCCAGATCGACGGTGTTGCCGTCTCGGATGGTCAGTGATTTGTTATTGACCTGCAGCAATTTGGAAAATGTGACATTCCCCAGGCCGGCGTTCAACAGGACCGACGTATTCGAAATATACGTGTCCATGGCGAAGGAAATTGCATCATCAGTCGTGGCGATGTCGCCACCGATCAGGTTCAAACCGGTTCCCGTTTGCGTCACGGCACCGTCTGCGTTAATCGCACCCGCTCCGGGGACCAATTGGAAGTCGCTGGCATTGTTGATCTTTACCGTGCCCCCGTTGGTCGTCTGGATCGAACCATTGAACGTGATATAGTTCGAGGTCACGTCGATGCCGTTGGCTTGATTGGTCTGCACAAATCCATTGAATGTGGTCACACCGGAGCCAGCAACTTGTTTGATTTCCCGAGCAGTCACACCGACGTTGGTGGTGAATTGCCGAGCGGATTGAACGGTCAATACACCTAGTCGGAAGCCGCCACCGCCGACCTGATTGTTGAACAGAATGTCGCCCGTGCCGGCATTCAAAGTCAAGTTTTCAAACGTCGGAGTCGCGGAGGCGGTCGTGCCTTGGACGGTGTTGTTGAAAGTGATATTTCCACCTGCGCTGGAGCCCGTGTCAATGACCGCGCTACTCCCCGCCGTCGTGCCAATTTTGACCGGGCCATTGAACGACACATTGTCGTCCGTGGTCGCGATCTTACCTTGCAGCTCAACAGAACCCGTACCAGTCTGTTGCACGAATCCCGCGGAATTGATGATCGGATCGACGCTGGTGCCGCCTCCGATAACGCCGTTGACATCCAATAGCGTCGTGACATCCAGAATCACGAAACCCAGCTCTGAGGTCGTCGTGATGGCATTGTTTATGACGACCGTGGGAGCCGTCACGATCAAGCTGCTGCTGCTTGTTCCAACACTGGTGATCGCATTTTGCGTGAGCGTCCCGATGGTGACCGAGTTCGCATCGGAATAAGTAATACTGTTGGTTGCAGTCCCTGCCAGTGTCGTAACATCGTTTGACGCCAGATCGAGCGTGAAATTCCCCTGCCCTAACAGTTGCAGTCCGTTGGACAGCACAGGGGCGGTTTGCGTGACGTCACTCCCTGCCAATGTCGTTTCAACTCCTGAACTCAACTGTGTCAGATCATTCACATTGATGCCATTCAGGCCATCGACAGCTGCTACCACGAAGCCGTCTGCGTCCCAGAACGTGGCGTCGGAACCGCCGCTGAACGTGCGTAGTGCGAGTGTGTCGACATCATTGTCGTTTTGATCGGGGGTGGCGGGAGTATCTGACGCAGTATTGAGCAGGATGCTGTTCGTTGCTTCGACGGCCAGATTGGGGGCGGTGATGAAGCCGCTGCCGGTTTCCGTGATGTTGTTGCCAGAAATCAGATGCAGCGTGCTGACATTCGCCGCGTTGATTGGTCCTGCGGAGACTGTGATGGTACCGGAATCCTGGCCGTCGGCCCGGCGGCCAATGCGGATGACGGCGGCTTGAGTCACGCGGTCGAGTTCTGCGTCGGTGATTCCCAGACTGCCGGCGGAGTTTGTGCCGAGATCGATTGTTCGACCGGCGGTAAAGTTTCGGATGGTGACATTTCCCGTTGCAGTCGCGGTGATTGACGCACTGGTCGTGTCGACGGCAATGTCATTCGTATTGAAAGTGACGTCTCCACCCGCAGATTGAACGGTAACGTTGCTGCCTAACGTTGTCGTTCCATTGGCGGTGACGGTAATCGTCGCGGCGGCGTTCGCCAGGATCTCTGCGCCAGCCAGTCCGCTGTCAGTAACGGAGACATCTCCGGTTGTGGCTGTGATCGCAATGTTGCCAGAGGTGCTCGTGACCTGTGACGTGAGGAAGACCGAATTCTGTGCGGTGATCGCGACCGTCCCGGCTCCGCTCGTTTGGGCAATTCCGTCGAGATAGATATTGGCGCCTGCCGGTGCGGTTCCCAGTTTGCTTTGGATGGTCAGTGATCCCGATGCCACGATTTGATTTGCGGTCGATGTGGTATCATCATCGACACGAACACTGTCTGTGGAAGCCCCGGTTGCGAAGACATCGGAACCTTGAATCAAAAGATTTCCCGCCGCCAGAACCTGCGCGTCGGGGGCCGCACTTTCGTCGATCCAGACTCCACCGACTCCATTATTGTCGGCATCAGCGTTTAAGGTCAGTCCGCCGTTGATCGATTGCAACAGGGCTCGAACGATGATATCGCGGTTGGGCTGCAATGTCGCAGTGCCGCCGCTGAGCGTGATTGACGTGTTTGAGCTGACAATAATGTCCGGGAAATTGGCGCCGCCCGCCAGGTCGATGCTGCCAGACCCGAGGATCAGGTTGGCTGTCGTCACGACGCCGCCACCGATCAACAGATTGCCGTTAGCACCGGAACTCGTGTCGATGTTGTTGTCGACAAATAGTTCACCAGCGGGATTCGATTGGCCGGCTCGCAAGCGGACACCGCCGCCATTGGCGGGATTGCCAGTGGAGATGCCGGTTGTCGTACCACTGAGGCCCGTTACCGCGCCAACGTGCAAATCGTCGGCGTCCTGATAACGCAACGCGAACGCAGCAGCCCCTGCATTGAAGTCTGCGGCAATGATTCCCACGTTATTGGCGGCGTTATCCAAGGTCCATTGATAGGTCCCCGCCCCCGGTCCGAGCAACGCCAGACCTGCAGCGAGGACATTCGCGGCACCACCCTGAGTGACCGTGGCGCTCGTTCCGTCATTCAGAATCAGTTCCAGATCGCCGCCCGACGCTGGCACACCGAGATTGATCGTGTTGTTGATTGTGATATTGCCGAGGAGCGCTCTCAGCGAGACATTGGCATTGGAAGTAGTGATTCCCGTGGTCGTGGCCAGTGCGCCGGCGACGCTGCCAATACTCAGGGTATTCGCATCGACAAAGTTGATGGAAGTCGCCGTATTGGCGGCGATCGTCGCGACGTTGTTTCCCACATTCGTCAGTGTGAATGCTCCGCCAGTTCCGTTGGTAAGCAGCTGCAATCCGGTGGCCGTAATGGCAGCAGTTTGTGAGACGGTGCTCTCCGCATTCAGAGTGAGATCCGCAGCTCCGCCAATGGTCACCGCCGCATTGATGGCAATCGTACTGTCGGCTTGGATGGACGAATCGGCAGCACCCGTGATACCCGTGACACTCGGTAAAACGGATGGTGTTACCGAGGTCATTGTCAATCCGCCGGTATTGGAAATGAGGACCCCGCCCGTTCCTCCGGCGGCTGCGAAGTTGCTCACTTGAGTTTCGATCGGATCGCCTGTGCCGACACCGGACGCGCTGCTGAGTGCCAGAGAAGTCGCCGTGATAATGACTGGTGCGGCACTGCCGTCCGTAATCGAACCAGCCGAGACCAATCCAACCAGCGTGCCTGTGCTGGCTCCGGCGAGTACCGTGCTGGAGTCTTCCGAAATGTCGACATTTGTCCCAGCAAACGTCAGGCTGCCGAAATTCGTACTATTTCCGCCGCTATCACCCAGCGTAATATTTGTCGTTGCATTGAAAGTGGCGAGTCCCGAGATGTTGAGACTGCCGGCAGCGCCGTCTGTAATGCTGCCTGTGGTATTCAGCGTCAACGAACTGGCCGTCGTCGATCCCGCGAACACCGAATCGGAATCCTCTGAAATCGTGACTGCTCCGGTGGATGTGACGGTCAACGTTCCAAAGTTTGTGGTGTCGCCCACGTTGTCGCCCAATGTGACTGCTTGCCCTGCACCAGAGGTCACAAATGCTGCGTTATTCGTGACAGTCAGGCTTGTCGTGGCATTGTCCGTGATGGCGCCGGTCTCGGATGTGAGCGACAGGCTGTTCGCCGTGTTGGTTCCCGTCAAGGCTGTGGCAGAGTTTTCACTGATCGATACGGCACCTGTCGAGACGAATGTCAGCGTGCCGAAGTTTGTCGTATCGCCCGCGTTGTCGCCCAGTGTGATCGACTGACCGGCTGTGGGGGTGGCGAACGTCGCGTTGTTGGTGACAGTCAGGCTGGTCGTGGGATTGTCCGTGACTGAAGCGAACCGGGATGTCAGCGTTAAACTGTTGGCCGTGTTTGTCCCCGTTAAATTCGTATTCGAATTGGTACTAATCGCGACAGCGCCCGTCGACACAAAGGTCAGCGAACCGAAAATGGTGTTGTCCAGGGCGCTGTCACCCAAGGTAATATTTCCCGCACCGGAGCTGAACGTTGCCAGCCCGGATACCACCACTCGGGTTGTCGGAGAATCAGTAATGTCGCCCGAGACGTTGACGTTCAAGGAACCGAGGCTATTGTTGGATCCCTGGAAGTTAACGGTATCAGTCCCAGCCTGGCCATTGATTGCCAGCCCGGAATTGAAGGCGGAATCCAGTGAGTCGACAGTAAATGCCGAATTGTCTGCCCCGAGATTGACCGTCAGGCTTCCTGTGGGGGTTGCGAATGCCGTGGTCTCAAAAGTCGGAACGGCCGCCTGACTGCGGATCTGGGAGATATTCGCG
The DNA here is from genome assembly GCA_028291565.1 of Planctomycetaceae bacterium. Taxonomy (GTDB): domain Bacteria; phylum Planctomycetota; class Planctomycetia; order Planctomycetales; family Planctomycetaceae; genus JAKFVC01. The sequence continues at coordinate 16,678 of JAQGHT010000293.1, forward strand.
CCGGTCGCATCTTCGAGAATTGCCTGGTCCGCCGTCCCGGGCAGATTGAAAACCAGATTGGCGATCGTACTGCCGCTCAGGTCGACCGGTTCCAGTCCGTCGTAACTGATTGTGGCCTGCTGTGCAGTCGCCGTATTGTAGACGATATTCCCTGAATGTTCAGGACCTGTGGTCGTGAAAGTATTCGTAACGGTCGTGAAGCTGCTACCACTGACCTTGAGCGCGTCATTGTCCGTACCACTCACGCCGCCGTGGAACACAATATCGGCATCGAAGAAGCCACCCGCGGCGCCGTAATTGACGAACAGTGTTTCATCCTGCGCTGCACTGCCGTTGACGGTGATCGTCTGGTTCAGCAATGCGGCCAGTGGTCGTGAATCGACGACGACTCCGTCATCCAGGAATTGCACGTTTGCCCCGTTGTATCGCAATTCGAGAGCACCAGCTCCCAATCCGTCCGAAGTGAACGTGGCTGGTCCGGCGACGGACAGCGTGAAGTCATTGGCTCCGGCTCCGCCCGAATAGGTATAGTAGGCCGTCTTGCCGCCGACCGTGGTTGAGGATCCTTCAGCAATTCCCGAGAATGGCGGGTGACTGATCGCCGCGGCTCCGGTATTGTTGATCAAATCGAATACAGTTCCGTCGGTCGGCGTACCGCTCGTGCTTAGTGCGAAGTTGCCCTGGACCGAGTTGAATAGGTCGACCGTTCCGGAGACAACAATCTGGTCACTGGTGCTGCCCAGAATGTCCGCCGAATAAGTGCCACCGATAAAAGTGAGATTGTTCACTGACAACGTGCCGACTGTGCCGAGGTCCCCCCCCGTGATTTTCCCTCCGGAGCCCACAAACACGGATCCGCCGATAACTCCAGTGCCCCCTAAGACAGCAGTGTTGTTGACTGTGAAGCCACTTGCGCCGGTAGAACCCGTGATCAGCAGCCTTCCGCCGTTGATTGTCGTTGTTCCCCCGTAGGTATTTATTCCACTGAGAGTCTGAGTTCCCGTTCCATTCTTTGTGAGACTGACCGTACCGCTGCCATTTTGAATAATGCCACCAAAAACCGCAACTGCGTCGTTATTGGCCCCGACGGTCAACGTGATCGCCCCCGCAGCCCCATTGGTGACTAGACCACCGCCGTTCAACCCGTCGATGGTCTCGACGTGCCCATTCAAGTCAAACGTTCCGCCGCCCGCTGTGACGGTGACGTCCGATGTATCCGAAATCTGATTTGCAGCATTGAGTTGCAAAATGTCAGTACCGGTTCCATCACCAATCAGGACGTTTCCGCTGATCGCATTTCCGGCCGACTTATTCAGAACCAGTGTTCCGTCAGTGAGTGTGGTCAATCCCGTAAACGTATTCGCAGAGGATCCCGTCAAGGTCAATGAGCCAGCCCCTGTTTTGGTGATCGCGGCGTTGGTTCCGGAAATCACACTGCTGATCGATCCTGTCGTTCCGACAGTCGTCTCGTTAAGGGTGAGCGTGCCCCCATTACCGGGCGTGACGGCTCCCGTGTTCACGTCCAGAGAACCGGCTCCAGTGTGAGTGATCGAGATCCCCCCTGCTCCGGTCGCGGTGCTCAGTCCGCCCGAAAGAACAAAACTTGTTCCCGTGAGGTTAATTGCTCCGCCTGTATCAGCATCCAGCAGGCCTGTGAAGGTTGTCGTCCCGGTCCCCGCCGTTTGTGTGATTCCGGACGCGCCAACGAGCACCGTTGTCCCCGAGACATTCGTGGCACTGCTGATTGCGAGGCCCTTAACGCGAGTTGTCGCTCCGACAGAACTGAGCTGAATGTTTCCGCTTCCAGACGTCAACGTTAACGTGTCGGTCTCGGCTGTCAGGTCATTGATGGGACTGCTGAATGTGATATTACCGTCCGTTGCAGACGCGTCGGTGTTGAGCGAAACATTGGCTCCCAGCCTGACGGGTCCGGTAATGTTGATGGCGCCTGCATTCGTCCCGGCATTTGTATTGAGGTTGGCGTTCAAGTTGACTTGACTGGCATTCGAAATCGTGAAATTGCCAGCTGAAGTCAGAGATCCCAGCGTCAGGGCCGCGTTCAGATTCACCGTATCACTGTTTTTGGCGGTAATCAGAGTGGACGCATTGAAACTGCTGTCGACGGACGTGATCGAAATCGAATCCGCACCCACTGCGGCGCCGGTGACCGTATCAATCGTCAGCGATGAGGTCGGATTCGGGAAATCGACCGATTCTCCCAAGCTGGAATCGATTTGCAGCATGCCGTCGCTGACGATGTTGTCCGTCAACGCAATCGTTTCGGCGGCGCCCGTGAATACGAACGAACGATCGGCGGCATCGAGATTATCGGTAATCGGCTCCAGGCCGACGTAGTTGATGGTTCCGGTAATAGCGCCCGTGATGCTCACGCTGCCGTCATTCGCATTGACGAATGTGTGCGTGACGGAAGTCGTGCTGCCACCGTCAATCGTCAAGCTATCATTGCCGCCTGTTCCACCGTCGTAATTGATCGGGAAATTCAAAGGGCCGCCGCTGTAGTCGACGATCAGCTGGTCGTCGCCCGTATCACCGTTGAAATTGAATCCCGTGGGATTGTTGAGGAAGATCGTGTTCCCGCCCATCGAGAACTGCAATTGTCCGCCAACGGTCGACAGTGTGCCAACATCGTTGACAGTTGTCCCGAACAGGTCAACCACGCCGCTGGAGGATACCGTCAAAGTGCCCGCATAGCCGCCTTCATCCGCTTCGACGCCGACCCCAGAGCCTGACGTCGTAATGGTGTTGCTTTGAATTGTGAAGTGGGAATTCTCAGTTCTCGGGTCACCGTAATCGAAAACTCCGATGCCATAATTCGTGACTCCGGTGATCACATTTCCCGAGATCGTTGCGCCGTCGGTACTGTAAAAATACATCCCGCGGCCATGATTGGAGATGTGATTGTTGGTGATCGTCAAGTTGGTAAACGGTGTTGGATCGCCATTGGAAATACCAATCGCCCAGGCATCGACCATGAACGTGTCGTTCGTAAATGTGTTGTTGTCGATCTTGATGTTCTGAACGCCGGTGCCACCCGTGTATTGGTCGGCATAAATATCCTGACCGTCCGCCGGGCCGGGAGCTGAATTGTTCCGAAACAGGTTTTGCTGGAGGATGGTCTGATCGGTAGGGCTGCTGTTTGATACGAAGACGCCGACCAGGTTGTTCTGGATGATGTTGTCCCGAACTTGCGTGCCCGACGTACCGGGCTGCATGTAAACCGCTGCACCGAACAGATTGGGATCAGTGGAGTTCTGAATTGTGAAGCCGTCGATGACAACATCGTTCGCAGCCACCGTGAACGAAGTCTGGCCGGCGACGCCGGAGACAATCGACTCCGAACCTCTGGCGGATTGAGCATCAACTCCGCTTTGCGCCCCCAGCAAACTCAACGATTTGTTGATGTTGAGGTTTTCGGAATAAGCGCCAGCGCCCACGTAAATCGTGTCGCCGGACGCGGCTGCCGTGATGGCGTCGGAAATCGTCCCAAACGCCGTTGTGCCATAAACCAGGCCCGAGACTTGGCTAGCGCCGCTGCCCCAGGTTACTGTGTCACCATTGCTCAATCCGTTGGCGTCGGGGTCGATGTTGATCTGATAGTCCCCAGGCTGGTCGACATACAAGGTTGACAGCAATGCGCGATCTTCCAGGTATTCGGCGACGGCATGCATCGAACGGGCCAGGCGTTTGCGGATCTTACCCGCAGCGTTTGACTTGCTGAACATGGTCGATTGAATTGAGGTCAACCAAGAATTGAGGAGCATGGGAGTCGTCTCTACTGCGGGGACTTGTTGAAAAGTGAACGCTCAGAGAATTCCCGACACGCTTCCGCGACGTCGAGTCCTCTAGAGGTATTTCATGGGAGAATAGTGATGTTTAAAGGGTATCCCGCAAGCAAATCATACATGATTCCGGGGACGCCATGGGGTCTTGAATCTAAATTCGCAGGAAATGAGATCTGCTTCGAACCGTAATGCTGGTTTCTTCGGCGCTGTTGAAAATGATCGCCTTTCTTCGCCAACCATCGCTGTCGATTCGCATCCCCCGATTGACAACATGTTGCCCAATTGCTGTGGTTTCTGCCAATCCAGTCCGCACGACGCAGAACAATTTCCAACCTGCAATATTTAACAGGCAAATCCCTCCGCGTTCAGGCTCGTGCGGAGCATTTCAGAGACATTCATTCCCAATCTTTCACGACATTGGCATTTCAAGTGCCGAACTCGTGTTTCAAACGAAAAACTCTTTTTTTGCGTGAATTGCTGGACGAGGACTAAAAACTGGGAGTTTGACTCGTCCCGCACAGACAGAATCCAGAATGTCGTTTCCGCACAGAGTGTGCGGTTTGGAATACTGAGCAATGACTAGTAATGAAATAGTTCTTCACGAAATTGAATTGCTTTGGCCGACCTGAGACGTAATCTGACCCGACAGAGTTTCGAAATGGCTGAACGTGGTTGCTCAGTTGCATTCGATCGCATCCGAAATCTTGTCGACACTTCGGATTGAGATGGCAACGCTTTGTATGCGCTACCGCGGACATTCCGGAGAATGCTCTGCGTCCGTCTGGTTTCGCAATCAAGGATTCAAATCGAGTCCTGAATGACGCGGCAGATCAGATCTTTACGGTAACGGCAATGATGCAGTCAGTCAAGAATTGCGACCGATGCCCGTAAAATCGGTAGGCGTAGAAGTTTTTTGGATCGGCGTTTGGGGGCCCTTATGTGCGCCCACGCTATTTGTCCGACAAACTGTCGTGAAGGAGAATTCGGACTGCGGACTTCCTTCTTAAGTACGAGTATGACCATTGCAGCACTATGACCGGATGCACCCAGGCTTGTGAAAAAACGATGATTCTGGGCAGAGTGCTCAGTCTTCTTTGAAGAATTTCAATTCCTCAGACTTCCGAATAAACATGCCGTGTCGCTGTTGCGGCTTCTGGCCAGGGACTGGTTTCCGCGAAGGTCTGGGCCTCCGCGATCAATGCCTGAACCTCGGTGTCGATCGTCAGGAAGTCATCAGCGGTGGCGATTCCTTGTTCGGTGCTTGAAGTTCGCAGTCGGGAAATCGGGTCCTGTTTCTTCCAGGCTTCGACGTCTTCTCGTGTACGGTACGTGAAGTCGCCCATGCCTTCTGCGTGAGCCCGCGTGCGATAGGTTTTGCATTCCAGCAGTGTCGGGCCTTGACCCGCTTTGGCGCGTTGAATCGCTTCACCCGCCGCGTGATAGACGGCAAGAACATCGTTGCCATCCAATTCGATGCCAGGCAGGCCATAGCAAGTGCCACGTACCGCAACGCTGGGATTGCCCGCTGCATAAGAGAACGGAACTTCGGTTGCGAACTGGTTATTTTCGCAAACGAACAGGACCGGCAACTTCCAGATGCTGGCCATGTTCAGGCCTTCGTGGAAGGCGGCATTGTTGACGGCGCCATCACCGAAAAAAGCGACCGCGACTTGATCCGTCTTGAGAATCTTGAAGCTGTATCCCGCTCCGGCCGCTTGAAGAATGCAGGGGCCCACGATACCGCTGGTGCCCATCATTCCGACTTCGGGGGAAAAGAGATGCATACTGCCACCGCGACCCTGGGAACATCCGGTTGCCCGTCCGAACAGCTCGGCCATCAGCTGACGCGGTGGCATCCCCTTCGCCAAGGCATGGCCGTGTCCGCGATGTGTGCTGAAGACGACGTCGGTCACCTTCAAATGAGCACAAACGCCACTCGCAATGGCCTCTTCCCCGACATAGGTATGACAGGCTCCGTGAATCAAACCGCGCTGATGGGATCGCGCGAGCTGTTCTTCGCAGAGTCGGATCACCTGCATTTTACGATACAAAGCAAGGATTGTTTCACGAGCTGGCAGAGTCATAGTTTGTGTTTTCGTCGGATGCGCTGTGGGCGAGTGTGCGGATCTCAAGCTGGGCCGTTGCAGGAACGATATCAGGCCCAGGGGCTGATCGAGAAAATCTGTCATAAGTTTCATCTCACCGGATTCGGTTTGAGAACGAGCCAGTCCGCGAACAGAAGCAATAGAATCAAGATGGTACCGAGCCATAAGGCCCACGTGTAGGGTAGATCCGCGGCGATTCTGGAAGTGACAGCATTCTCGGCCGCCGGAATGTTTCCGGGACGCAACTGCCTGAGATCCGACTCCGCAGGATCAAAGAAATTGACGGCGAACCGACCCAGCAATCCGTCTCCGTCCCGAATCTCAAACAAGCCGGGTTCATTCAAATCACCGATTTCGATCAAACTGTCGCGTGGAATCTTACGGGTTTGCGCTTGGGAAACCAGCGTGACGGCATGCTCCGGAGCACGATCGGGTGGATCAAACAATCGAAATCGCACGACCTCCCCAGAACGGTAATTCCAGCGTCGCAGTCCAGGCAGCGAGTCGCGCCGCTGTTCGACCAGATTATTGATAAAGACTGGCCAATCGGGGCTTTCGACAAGGTTCGAACGCTTCAAATCAATATTCATCAGAAACGCCGTCGTCTGAGTTCCTTTAAGTTGGCCCAGAAGTGTCGCTTGTCCGGAGCTGATGAGTGGCATCATCTCGTATTTCGTGGGTTGAACACCGGCCCAGATCACCCCACCCAATGAAACGCCATCGACGATTGGATTCCGCCGATCAACCAAATACGGACCTTCCAGATCTTTCGCGGCTTTCAGATCTGCCTCTTCTGGGCTGATCGGGCCGATTCCAACCCACCACAGCGCCCCATTCGATTCGGGCAGCTGACTCGCTTTGTCGAATAGAATGTGTGGCTCTTGCGTATTGACACTGATATCCGGGGTGATTCTTAAGACGCGTTCAATCTGTTTTCGAGGGTATTCCGGTAGACCTTCCAGCGCGACTTTCACGGGGCGGACCTGGGGCTCAACAAGTTGAATCTGGTTGTCCAGCCGCAGTCCATCGCCGTTCTTTTCCAGGATTAGTTGCAAAGTTCCCAGGCGGCCAGGAATTGGGAGATTCAGCGCCACCGCATGATCGGCGGGGATTGAAAGATTTTGTCGTGATACTTCCTGGTCGCTCGATTTGATGACCAGATGGCATTCGGCCGAATCGAACCCATAGTTGTGGATGCGAATGAAAAGCTGTCCCTGTTTTGCGATTGAGTCGAATGTCCAGCGGGCGGCGTTGAAGGCGATATTTTCGAGCTTTCTGCCGAAAGACAAGACTTCCAGATTGCGCGGCACATCTTTAGGATCTGGCAATTCATCCGTCAGGAACAAGATCGATCCTGACTCCTCGACCAGTTGCATTCCCAGTTCTTCCCACGCGGGGGCGAAGCGATGGCGGGGTGCGTTCGGTTGCCAGGCTGCGAGCGCGGCCTTTGCTTCTTCGATAGTTCCCCGGCGGACCAGCGTGAGCGGTGTGGGGCCCGTACGTATCAAAGTCACGGCGCTGTGCCGCGGCAGTTTCGAAAATCGAGATTCCAATTCTTGAATCGCGGCTTCGCGAAATGAAACTTCACCCTCGGGCTGTCCCTGCATTGATGCCGAGTGATTCAGGACCGCCACGAGGTGCCTGACTTCGTCCCATTCTGAAAGCCGGGGGTCGGCCAAAACCAGGGACAGAACCAGGGCGGTCAGTAATTCCAGAAGCAACGTCGTCGTGATCGGTAGACGGTCCAGGCGGCGTCCGGGCATCCGGACTTCCGTTTCGGTGACCCATAAGAACAGGCCGGCCACGTATTGAGGCGGAAATCGGCGATGGTAGAGATGGATGAATGCGATCACCGGCAACCCGAGCAGCCCCAGCAGTCCCCACGGATTTGCCAGATACATGATGCTTTCACACGAAACAGAGAAGGAGTGAGGGCTAAACAGGGATCGGCTGCGATTCAGCTTCCATTCGAGCTGGATATTATAGAGGCATCGTCGGCGATTGGAACAAAGCACCCCTGGCGTGCTGCCAACGATTGCGTAACTTGAGTAAGCGAGTCAGGTTTCGCCGCTGAATCGGGTTGGGGATTGACTACTCATCCGGCTTGGCTTAGGATTACGAATAGATCAGAGTGCGTTTAATTGTTAGAGAATTAATCATCCCGCCTGCCATTGCTTGCCTATAAATATCGCCTTGCCCTCCCGACCTGACATCTCATGGTCTTGAGAGTTCGGTTGCTCCAGAGTCGAGGATCAGTCAGATGCTCACCATTGAAGGTCCGCGCCAGACGTTCTGTGATGGAGTTTCCCGTCGCAGTTTTTTGAAGATTGGTGGCTTGGCCCTGGGGACTCTCGGGGGCCTGACGCTTGCCGATCTCCTTCGTGCGGAAGCACTTGCAGGTACGAAGTCAAGTCACAAAGCGGTTATCAATATCTTTCTGGGTGGCGGACCTCCCCATCAGGATATGTGGGAAATCAAGACTGATGCACCGAAAGAAATTCGTGGCGAGTTCAACCCGATTGCGACCAGTGTCGCCGGAATTGAGATTAGCGAGGTCTTCCCGCGCATTGCCGCCAAGATGCAGCACTATGCCGTGATTCGATCCATCGTGGGCTGTTCTGGTGCTCACGACGGTTTTCAATGCATGAGTGGTTGGGAGCGGAATTCGATTGCGGCAGTCGGTGGACGCCCGAGTATTGGCGCGAATGTGTCAAAACTCTACGGGCCTGTGGACCCTGCTATTCCACCATTTGTCGCATTGGCGGACAAAACGGCCCACATGCCTTGGTCTGAACCCGGTCATCCGGGTTTCCTGGGCTCGGCATTCAAGGCGTTCAAGCCGCAAGGCGAAGGAATGTCCGATTTGAAGCTGAATACCGTTTCAACCGAGCGGCTGGCCGACCGCAAATCCCTGCTGAAGGGATTGGATAGTCTCAAGCGAGAGTGCGACGCCACGGGCATGCTGCGGGGGATGGATGCTTTCAACGAGGCTGCTTTTGGCGTATTGACGAGCAGCAAATTGATCGATGCTCTGGATCTTTCGAAAGAGGATCCGAAGATCGTCGAGCGGTATGGTGACGGCAAGCCATATAAATTCCAGTACGACGGGGCCCCAACGGTCAATGATCAGCTGCTGATGGCCCGGCGGCTGGTGGAGGCTGGAGTGCGTTGCGTCTCGTTGTCTTACGGACGCTGGGACAGTCACGGTGACAATTTTGGTCTGGTTCGCGACCATGGTGGAAAGCTTGATCAGTGCGTCAGTGCTCTGGTACAGGATCTCGAAGATCGTGACATGCTGAAAGACGTCACCGTCGTTGTGTGGGGTGAATTCGGACGCACGCCACGGATTAACCCCCAAGCCGGGCGGGATCACTGGCCGCAGGTTAGCTGCTGCTTACTCGCAGGCGGCGGTATGCGGACCGGTCAGGCAATTGGGGCGACGAATCGATTGGGTGAGTACGCCAAAGAACGTCCTGTTCACATGCAGGAAGTCGTGGCGACTATCTATCGGAATCTCGGCATTGATCCGATGACGACGACGCTGCGTGATCCTACGGGGCGACCTCAGTTCCTCGTGGACGTTCGAGATCCGATCCGGGAATTGGTTTAAATCAGTAGTCTGTACACTTGGTTTAAACTGGTATTGACTCTTCTCCAGTTGGCGTACTAGTATGCCAGCTGGAGCAATGAGTTACTGGTAGGGACGCCTGTTGCGCTCGGTTTGGTGTCATCCAGCCTCTGCTTCTGAGTGCGCGAGAATAGTTTTGATTGGCTCCATACTGCGGTTCTCGCAGTTTCGGCTTTCGATTTAAGATGGATGTTCTGGAAGGAGCACCCGTCGAATTCGGGTGTGCCGTTTTGTTGCGTGGTGTTCATTTCTCGCACGATTTCGTTCAAATTTCAGGTCGAATCACGACCCCCGTAAAACGCTATCAAATTGAAGCTGGCTGATTGGATTCGCGGTGGTGATCTTTGATCACTGTATCGCGATCACCGAATTCCGGTTCTGTGATCGTGGTACGCGATTCGCATTGTGTTCGATGAACATGAATCATTTCGAACTCGTGGGACATGAAGCCACACTTATTAAATTCCTCGCGGCGGGTCTCGTTCACAGGACGTGGCGACCATGCTGATATGTCAAAATGATGGAAGTTACGAGGTCTCAGCCCCCGCGAAGCTGAATCTATTTCTTGAGATTCTTGGCAAGCGTGCGGATGGTTATCACGAACTCGAAACACTGATGGTGACCGTCAGCCTGCATGACTCGCTTTATTTCCGAGTCCCAGAAACACGCGGAATTTCGTTACGAAATTACTGGTGTGGAGTTCAAAACGCAGGCTTATCCGGCCGCGACTTGCCAGTGGGATCGCAAAATCTGATTGTCAAAGCGGCCGAATTGCTTTTGCAGTCGACTGGAACTACCCAGGGGGCGCAGATTGACCTGTTCAAGCGTATTCCGCTTGCCGCAGGCTTGGCGGGAGGGTCGAGCGATGCTGCTGCGGCGTTAGTGGGCCTGAACCAATTGTGGAACCTGAAGCTCTCACCAGCGGATCTGCGCGAAATTGGTGCCAAATTAGGAAGCGATGTGCCTTTTTTTCTGGCAGAGTCGGCTGCGGCGCTCTGCAGAGGCCGCGGAGAAATCATCGAATCCGTGAAGTTGCCCTCGGTATTGCACTTCGTCATCGCAAAACCCGCGGTTGGGTTGTCAACGGCGCAAGTCTTCCAGCACTGCAATCCGGCGTCAGTTCCAAAAACTGCGGAAGGAATGGTCCGGTCATTGCAGTGCGGCGATTTGAGCGGCATCGCTGCACAATTGATGAACCGTCTTGGTGGGCCAGCAGAGCGATTGTGTCCCGAGTTGAATGAATTGTCGAAAGTGTTCGCGCGACTGCCTGTGGAAGGGCATTTGATGTCTGGCAGTGGCACAAGTTATTTTGGGTTGTGTCGGCATCAACAACAAGCGAAACATCTGGCCGGGCGATTAACAATGCTCGGTTTAGGAAGTGTTTATGCAGTGCAGACCTGCATTTAAGTCGTGTTGCCGTCGGTCGATTCTTCTCGCGAAAGTGGATGTCGCATTTGCAAAAGGTAATCACTGATCGGAATCTGACAGTTTCACCCGCGCGAGGTGTATCGCGGTATTTGATAAGCACGGTTTTTGAGTAACGGATTGGAGAAGCGTCACATCGCTGGTCTCAGCCACCTGGGATTACCGCATCAAGGAGAGCAGTCGTGGAAATCACTGAAGTTCGAATCAAACTCATGGAAGATCAACAGGAGCGTTTACAGGCTTTCTGTTCGATCACATTTGATGGATGTTTTGTCATTCGGGATTTGAAGATTATTGAAGGGGCAAAAGGGTCCTTTGTGGCAATGCCCAGTCGTAAGCTGACGGATCGCTGTCCGACATGCCATACGAAGAACCATTTGCGCTCTCTGTTTTGCAATCAGTGCGGCTCGAAGCTGCCAATGGAGCGCGCGGTGAAGGCGGATGATGGCCGTGCGAAGCTCTATGCGGATATTGCTCACCCCATCAATTCCCGCTGCCGCGAGCATATTCAGGCTCGCGTGCTGCATGCTTATGAAGATGAGTTGGTGCGGGCCAAGCTTCCCGGGTATGTCTGCACTTATGATGACTACGGTGAAGAAGGATTTGAGGACATTTCGGACTACGTCAATGTGTCAGCGATTCCTCCGAATTTGGTGCGTGAGGCCGTCGGCGCCGCCGATTCGATGCACCGGATTGATGCGCATGCTCCGGCGTCAATTTCGGCCGGGCCGCATCACAATTCACAGCCCAGCTGGAAGCGTGAAGATTTCGCGGGACAGCGTCTGACCAGTGAATTGGGCGAGGAGTCATTCGGAAACGGCATTTTATAGCTGGCGTGCTGCTTCTCGTCGAAGTGGCTCCTGCATTCTGCCCTGGGTGGGACCAGCTTGGAATGTGAAATTCTGCTTTGCGCGAGGTATCGTGGAAACCATCTTGTGACGTTGCCTGACATCCGGTACGATCTCGTCGCCGCGAGGCGGGGACGGAGTCCCGTTGCGCAGGTTTGGGCGACAAATACGGGTCAAATCAGGGATCGAGAAATCTCCACGGATGGAATATCACCTTAAACCTCTGGGCAAGGTCTGCGCTGGTACCGGCAAACTATTGATGCCGGGATCGGTGTGTCTCTCCGTTGTTGTGGATGATGGCACAGATCTCAAGCGGCTCGATTTCTCTCGTGAAGGCTGGAAGGGTCCGCCCCCGGGCACGATGGCTCAATGGCAGTGTGTCGTTCCGACGCCCATTGAAATCAAGAAGAAATTGCTCGACCCGAATGCGTTGATGAGCTACTTCGAACAGCTCACGGAAGACGCTAATCCGGTTCACGAAAGACTGCGATATATTCTCGCGATCCTGCTGATGCACAAGCGGCGATTGCGCGAGGACGGACTGCGTACCGCTGGTGACGACGAGTTCCTGCAATTCACAAGTACCCAGGGTGAAGGTTCGTTTGAAGTTCGGAATTTTCACTTGACGGACGAAGAGGTCACAGAATTGCAAGAGACACTGAATGCGCATATGGCGGCAAATACCGGTGGCTTTGAACAAGAAGCTGCATGACAACGGAAAAATTCCGGGTGAGTGTTGGGCGTGAGCCCAATGGTGTCGATGGAAGGGGGGGCCATGCAACGACGCGATGTTTTTCAATCAGGCGCTAGCCAACATCAGGCCGCTCTGCGTCTTGTTGCGAACTCCTCGACCGGCACGCCGTCAGTTGTGAATCCAGCGCGTTCTCGTCGCGGCTTCCTGCAAATCATGGGCGGTGTCATTCTGTCGAACTTGACTGGCTGTGCCACCTGGCGACTTGGCGGCCAGTCCAGGTGTGAATTAGCGCCAGACTTGCCCAATTCGGATCTCGTGGCCC
>JAQGHT010000317.1 GCA_028291565.1 Planctomycetaceae bacterium
CCACGTCGGCTGCTGTCACAGAAGTCTCCGCTGATAACGTACTTCAGCCGAGCCTGGATCAACCTGATCTGCAGATATCAGGCCAAAACCGCCCTAGTTCTGACCGCTTACCATAAAGTATAGCCCCCGTCGATCACGAGACTAGCTCCGGTCATGTACCGGCTGGCATCGCTCGCCAGGTAGACGGCCAGTGGTCCGAGATCCTCGGGTTGACCGAAATCACCCATCGGAATCTGAGTTTTGAACGTGTTGATGATCTCGGGATTCTGCTCCGCCCAACGGATATTCGGAGCCGTCATAAACCCACCAGGACAAATCGCATTGGCGGTAATCTTGTAGGGCGCCCAATCGGCTGCCACCGTCCGCGTGAACTGGATCACTGCCGCTTTGCTCGTTTCGTAACTCCGGCCGCCGATGCCGCGATTGGCCACCATCCCCGAAATCGAAGCGACATTGATAATCCGCCCCCCCTGCCCTCGCGAGACCATCGCACCACCTAAGATCTTCGTACACAGGAACGTGCTGGTCAGATTGAGATCCAGGATCTGCTGCCACTTCTCAAGCGGTAAGTCCTGGGTGGCAATATCGATGCGTCGACCGCCGACATTATTGATCAGGATGTCGATGGGACCATGTCTTTCGAGCGCCACCTGGCAAGCCCGCTCTGCTTCGGCAGGAATTCCGACATCCGCCTGAATCAACATCGCCTCGCGACCGCGTTTCCGGATCTCAGCCGCCGTCGACTCCAGGCTGTCCATTTCGCGTCCCACCAGCACGACATCTGCACCGGCGTCAGCAATCGCGACGGCCATTTCTCGCCCAAGACCTCGGCTGCCGCCGGTAATAAACAGCCGTTTGCCGTCCAGTCGAAATCGGTCCAGAACACTCATTATTTATTCCTTTCGAGGTGAATTCGGGATGTCAAACCGGCGAATTCTTGGCAAGCGTTGATGTAAGCCCAATGAACTTCAGAGTCCAACGACGCGAAGTCAGGTGGCTGGACTCACAAGCCCGCAGCGCAAGTGCGTGCGTACGCGTGATTTGCCATCGGTTTGTGATGCACCGTGGTTGTAACACACTATCGCAGATTGCCCGGTTGATCAATCAACGATTGGTCACGTTAACGCACTCGCTCGCGCTTTCGGATTGTATTGGAGCAGGAATAATCCGGGCTATGCGCGTCGTACTTCAACCAGATTATCAAAAAATGTGGCACCGCCACCCATGTCTGAGAGCGCAGACGAAGTCGTCGAATTCGCATTCGTGCGGCTGGGCGAAAACTTGTTCCACCAGATACTGGGCGCCACCACAACTCCAGTTCGCACCGCGTCGGTCACTTTGGCTTTGGCCTGGAATGAACCACGAGCATTGAAGACAATCAGCACCTCGCCGTGCTGGATCTTTCGCGGCAGGGCGTCGTCGGGATGGATTTCCAATTCAGGCTCACCGGCAGAAGCCCGCAACGCATCCACAGCCACAAAAGTGGAATTCAGAAAATGCGGCGACGGTGGAGACAACAGCTGCAGCGGATAGGCTTCCGACAGCTCCGGCGCCGTTTCTTTGCATTCCGCTGGAGGAATCCACATGGGCAATCGATCTAACCCGGCATGTGCCATCCTGGGACAATCAAACTCGCATTTACCGCTCGGAGTTGGAAAGCCGCCCTTAGCGAATGGGAGATATCGTTCTGGCAGCCGCAATCGTTGCGGCCCCTCTTCAATCAACGCATCAACCGTGATTCCTGCCAGTTCTTTGGGCCGCTTATCAATCGCCTCTTCCCACAAGGCGATTCGAGCCAGTTGCCGATCCGACACTTCAAAGATTTCCGGTTCAAACTGCAGTCGCCCAGCCAGTTCCCGAAAGACCTGACTGTTGCAGCGAGACTCGGCATAAGGCGGAATCACCGGTTGATTGGCCTGCACCCAGTGATGACCATACGAAGTGTGGAGATCAAAATGCTCTAGTTGAGAAGTCGCCGGTAGTACAAGGTCTGCATAATCTGCTGTGTCGGTCAAAAACAGGTCGTGCACGACTGTGAACAAATCGTCGCGCTGCAGCCCAGCCAGAACGCGATTCTGGTCAGGAGCCACTGCGGCGGGATTACAGTTGTAAACATAGAGTGCCTGCACAGGCGGCCCTGGCAGCTGGCCTTCCAGGGCCTCGGCCAACTGCACCATATTGACGGTCCGCGTTCCCCGAGGAACCAGATCGGGCCGCTCCAAACCGGCGGAATTGAGAGGATAATGCCCACTGGTTGACAAGAGGATTCCGCCGGCCCAATGTTTCCAGGCCCCAATGACTGCTGGCAGACAGGCAATCGTCCGCACGGCCATTCCCCCGCCTCGGTGACGCTGCATTCCGTAGTTGACGCGGATCGCCGCAGGGACGGCACGGACATATTCATGAGCGAGTCGTTCGATGTCTTCCGCGGCCAGGCCGGTGATCTGACTGACTCGATCGAGACCATATTCTCGCTCGACGCGCTCCCGCAACTCCGGTCCCCCCTGACAGTATTGATCGATGTATTTTTGGTCCTGCAGATGGTCTCGAAAGATGACGTTCATCATTCCCAAGGCCAATGCCGCATCAGTTCCAACTCGGGGTGCCAGATGCCAATCGCTTCGCGCCGCGGTCTGGCACCGATAAGGATCGATCGTGACGATCTTGGCCCCGGCCTTGCGGGCCTGCACCATCAAGGACCACAGATGCGAATTCGTGACCGCGGTGTTTGAGCCCCAGTTGATGATCAGACGACTTTCGGCAAAGGCTTCGGGCTGCATGCCGATACGATGCCCGATCGTATACGAGTAGCCCAAAGCTCCGGCTGTCGCGCAAATCGTCCGGTCCAGCTGCGAAGCCCCCAGTCGATTGAAAAACCTCCGGTCCATGCCCTGTGATTGAATCTTGCCCATCGTACCACAATAGCTGTACGGCAAGATCGCCTGTGGTCCATGCGGGCCAGTCGAAATCGCGCGAAACCGGGCAGCGATCTCGTCTAACGCGGCATCCCACGAGATCCGCTCAAAACGGCCGTCCCCTTTCGGACCAATCCGGCGCAAGGGATGCTGCAAACGGTCTTGATGATAAACTAAATCCAGGTACTTTGAGACTTTATGGCAGAGAAAGCCGCGAGTGTAGGGATGCTTTCGATCACCGCCAATCGAAACCGCGCGTTCCTTTTCGACTTCGACAACCATCGAACATGTATCGGGGCAGTCCAGCGGACAGACTGAGCGGGCAGCGGATTGAATGGACATGACGGACTGTCTTGGCAAAAGAATATTGGAAACCGCAAACGGCGGAATGCCAACAATTCTATCTTGTCGCTGGCCCGGAACTAGGCCTGCTGTAAGAAAGTGCGCCGAGAAATACAAGGCCTGTGCCGAAATCTGCAAGGCCTCACGCGCATGAATCTTCCGTCTAGTTTCATGGGGAGTCTGCGCGAGCTCGGCGCAGGCTCTTTTTTTGTTGAAAGTCATTCGACGCTTCATCAATCGTAAAAATCGATGGGCGATCAGGAGATTGCTGTAGCCAATCCCGGTGTCGGGCGGTAATACTGAGCGAGCACTCCTTTTCCATTGAACCAACCATGCGGACATTCGTAAAGATTCTCATTGGCTTCGCCCTCCTTGGGGGGATCTGCGCGGTTGCATACCAGCCGGCGATGGCCTATTGGGCTCAGCGGAATAAGCCGAATTGGCGAACTGCCGCAGTCGCCGACGGTTCTTTGATTTCTGTCGTAAACTCCACCGGCAATGTGAAGCCGAAACTGCAGGTTTCGATCGGTTCGTTCGTGTCTGGCCCGATTCTTGAACTCTACTGCGAATTCAACCAGGAAGTCAAAAAGGGGGATCTGCTCGCCAAAATTGACCCTCGAATCTATCAGGCCAATGCTTCACGCGATCAAGCGTCGCTGGCAAATCGGGAAGCCGATGTGTACCGCGTGAAAGCGCTGTTGCAACAGGCGGTGAACGACGAGAAACGGGCCATTTCTCTCCGAACACAAGATCCCACGTTCATCGCACAAGCCGAAATGGATAAGTACAAGTTTGCCCGGTTGTCTCTGGACGCGCAGCTGAAAGTGGCTATCACGGCTGTCGACCAAGCCAGAGCGACTCTCGACAACTCTCTGGCGAATCTCGCTTATACCGAAATCACTTCGCCAGTCGACGGAATCGTCATCAATCGCAAAATCGATCCAGGCCAAACGCTGGCCGCCCAGTTTCAGACACCCGAATTGTTCATTGTCGCCCCGGACATGCGAAAAGAGATGCATGTCCACGCTTCCGTGGATGAA
>JAQGHT010000321.1 GCA_028291565.1 Planctomycetaceae bacterium
CTATGCCGATGCGGAAAGCAAACCGCTGGCTGACTCGCAGCTGCCACTCCGCCGCGTCTTGGAAACCGGCCGGGCTGTCGCCACAGTGGCCAAAGTGAAACATGCCGACGGCACCTGGAAAGAGGTGGAAATTCAGACTGTCCCGTTACTCGATGCCGAACGCCATCTGTATGGGATCGCGGAAATTGTGCGTGACCTGGCACGTTCCGGAAAGCGACCTCAGGAATTTCGCGAACTGCGGCTCGCGGCGACACGTGATGCGCTGACTTCGCTGGCCAATCGTGGCGAGCTCGAACTGCAATTGAAATTGTATTTGCGGGAACAAAATAAACCGGGCGGAGCAGCCCCCTTCAGCATCATTTTCGTTGATGTCGACCACTTCAAATCGGTGAACGACACCTTCGGTCATGCCAGCGGAGATAAAGTCCTGGTGGAGCTGGCCCGGCTGATGCAGCAAGAAATGTATTCCGGCGAACTTGTGGCACGATACGGTGGCGAAGAATTCGTCATACTTTGTCCAGACTCCGATTTGAGTACGACTTTCAATCGAGCGGAGCGGTTACGAAATGCCGTGATGCGAATCGTGATTCCTGACTTGAAAGGCCGGCAATTAACGGTGTCACAAGGCGTATCGCAATTTGTTCCCGGCGATACATCGGAAACACTTTTGAATCGAGCGGATTTGGCCTTGTTCGAAGCCAAACGCTGTGGTCGCAATCAGACGCTCTCGATGACGCCCGAACAGTTATTGGCGGTCGAGAAAGAACCGGAGCAGCAGCCCGAACAACTGGGCGATCCGTTCTTATTCAAACGCCAATTTCAGGCAGTCGTCGGCAGCGGTATGGTGATTTACAAATTGGGCGGATTCGTCACCGACCGCAACGCAAGATTGCTCAAGATCACTGACAATCAAATCAGCATGCACATGGGAACGGTCCCCTTATTTCGCTATTGGGGTTCCGACGAACGGTCTCAACCTGTCGAAATGGAAATCACCATTGGCAAGCCAATTGTGGACCATAATTCTAGAGCGGCGAGCGTGAAAGTCGACATCGACGTCACGGTCCGGCCACTCGGAAAGATCACAAAGTCAGAGATTTTCCAGGAACGCAGCAAGAAGTTGTTTCTGGACCTGCGTGCCTACTTCTTCGCGGAGTTTTCGTGACCGGCGCGGTCGACTAACACTTGCAGGATGATGGTGAGGCAGGATCATACAGATGGAGCAACCAATGGCATTTCTTCCCTATCATCCTGCCTGATCTTCGATCTACTGCTCACCGCGGGACAACTTGCGGAACAGCTCCAGCAGCTGCTTTGTGATTGGACCTGGTTTACCGTCGCCGATTTTTCGACCGTCCAGACTGGTCACCGCGATGACTTCCGCGGCCGTTCCAGTCAAGAAGCACTCGTCGGCGATGTAGATATCATGACGTGTCAACGGGCCTTCCCAAACGGGCACACCCACGCCTTGCGCCAGTTTCATGACGGCGTTACGAGTCAGCCCTTCGAGAATCCCGGATTCGGGCGACGGAGTTTTTAACACGCCGTGATAGACAATGAAAATATTGTCGCCCGTACATTCGGCAACTTCGCCCTTATGGTTCAGCATCAAGGCTTCTTCACAACCTTGATCGGTGCCTTCGATCTTCGCCATGATGTTGTTGAGATAATTCAACGATTTGATCCGCGGGCTGAGTGCCTGGGAGTGATTGCGGATCGTACTGGCCGTGACTAGGCGCAGGCCATCTTCGTAAACCTGTTTCGGGTACAATGTGATGGTGTCGGCAATGATAATGATCTGTGGCCGCGTCGTCTTCCGAATGTCCAGCCCCAATGATCCCGCGCCACGCGTGACCACCAATCTGACATAGCCGTCTTGAATTCCATTTGCCGCCACTGTTTGTTCAACCGCGGCCATCATTTCTGACTTCGTCAGAGGAATCTCAAGCCTGATTGCCCGCGCACTTTCATAGAGCCGGTCGGTATGCTCATGATGCAGGAAGACCCGGCCCCCGTAGACGCGAATTCCTTCGAACACACCGTCGCCGTAGAGCAACCCGTGATCGTAGACACTGATCTTCGCGTCTTCTTTGGGAACCAGTTGGCCATTGATGTAGATGCTGGACATCGTTCCGATCCTGCATTGGATAAAGTGAGAAAACCCGGCAGGTGCAACCCAGCCGGGTGAGTTTAATATTTGGGATATCGGGCACGGTTCAGAATGAGACGTTTGATCTCGGGGATCAGTATTGAAAAAGAATCATTCGTAGCCGCGAACAGTATCAATCTCTGAAACGCGAAGACGTTACAAACTGAAACGTCTCTTGGACACTCAATTGCGACTGCGGGTTCGCTTCAAGCCGCCTCGCGCTGGACTTGCAGTTGTCCTTCCGCCAATCGCACTGTGCGGTGCGCCTGCCGGGCTAAGGCTTCATCATGGGTTACCATAATTATCGTGAGCTGCCGGGATTCGTTCAAGCTCGACAAGAGATCCATGATCTCCCTTCCCGATTTATTGTCGAGATTACCGGTCGGTTCATCTGCCAGCAGCACTTCAGGCGTCGCGACCAGCGCCCGGGCAATCGCGGCGCGCTGCATTTCGCCGCCCGACAATTCTGAGGGTTTGTGAGTTAAACGATGATCCAGTCCGACCTTATGGATTAAGTCACGGCCAAGATCCTGAAATTCCTTGCGGCGTTTCCAGTATTCCCAGACAGAATGGCGAATCATCAGCGGAGTCAGCACATTCTCCAGCAGATTCAATTCAGGAAGCAAGTGGTAGAACTGGAAAATGAATCCAAACACGCGGTTGCGCAATTGATCGCGTTTCTGCGCCGGCAAGTCGTCAATTCGTTGCCCATCATAGAGAATCTCTCCCACGTCGGGCGTGTCCAGTAAACCCAGCAGGTGCAATAAAGTGCTTTTGCCCGATCCGGATTGTCCGACGATCGAGACAAATTCACCACGTTTGATCTGGACCTCGACACCACGCAGCACAGGAACCTGAAGCTTGCCCTTGCTGTAAGCTTTTTCCAAGGCAATCGCCGATAGGTGAGTCTGCGGCATTTTAATAATACCTGTCATGGCCGGACCCTGGTTGGCCGTTCGCTGCATGCTACCGATTTCGGTTCAGGCCTGCGAAACGGAGTAAAATAACTCTTGTAAACTTAAGCGGGATAATCAGCCGCCGGGCGATTGCAACTCACTATTCATATCTCAAACATTGAACCGGATGCATTCTCGCCGCGCGCCGTGCTGGCAGGATACTTGCGAGCACAGCGATCGACATGGCACCGAACGCGACCCAGAACACCATCAACGGTTCGATGCTGGTCGGGATCGTAGGAAAGTAGTAGATTCGCTGGTCAAACACTTTGTGCCCGGTCAGCCATGTCAGCCAGGATTCGATCACGTTGATGTTCCAGACAAAAACCAGTCCGGAAATCATCCCCACTCCACTCCCCACGATTCCCAGCGCCAGCCCATAACCCAGGAAGATCGACTGCACACCGCCCGAACTCGCTCCGAGCGCTTTCAGAATTCCGATATCGCGCGTCTTCTCCACAACGATCATAAAGAAAATGGCAAGGATTCCGAACCCGGCGACTGCGATAATCAGAAACAGCAACACGTTCAAGATGGCTGATTCGACCGAGACTGCGGCAAGCAATGGCCCCTGCTTGGATTCCCAGGTCTGAACACTGAACAGTCCGACAGGAAATTCTGACGAAGACCGCAGCAGACTCACGACCTTATCGGCGTCGTTATAATCCTTCAATTTGATCTGGATCGACGTAAAACTACGTTCGCCAGTCTTGCGATTGAACATCCCCCGCATTTCCTGCAAATATTCCAGGTTGCAGAAGACCAGATTGGCGTCATACTCGCTCATTCCGCTTTGGAACGTATCGACGATCGTCGCCGTGAAGTGGACGACTTCCGGTGGACGCCCGGCACTGACCGTGCTAATGGCGATGTCGTCACCAGGCACAGCCATGACTTCCGTTTCCAGTTTGCCAGTTTTCTGGTTTTCATACTGAAAACTGACGACCCCCAATCCCACATACAAGCGACCTGACAGCGGCTTTTCCCGTTCTTCGATCGACAATTCCTTGGGCGCGACATCGTCCTCAAACAGGTCCTTCATCGGCAGCGAATTGGCTTCCTGCGTCAGGTCCGCGGCATCAGGATGGAAGGGAAACGTTTTCAAACTGAGTTGTGCGAGTTTATCGGGAGCTTCCGCCTGGGGCATTTCGGCGTCCTGTTCCGCCGGTTCGGCCTGATGTTGCCAACGCACCTGGTTCTGAACCTGGATCCGGCGATAACGCTGATAGGATTCCAGAAGTTCCCAGTTGGGGGCCTCGCTGAGACTCCGAGCAGCCGGTTTGACGATCTTTCCGCCATCCATTTCCGGTTGAAAGCTCTTGAGGTGATCTTTCAAGACACCGACCCGCGATTTGGATTCGGGTTCAATGCCGATCAATGTGACTGGCTTGGTGATGTACTGGCCGCGCCACTGAAAGCTGACCATACCATAGATTTCGACGACCGGACTCATCGATTCAATATACTTGCCCGCGACTTTGCGGATCTTTTCCATGTTGGCTTCGGGGTTCGGAGCCCCATCCGTGCCATTCACTTCCAGCACCATGTCGGCCAGAATGCCGTGAATTCGCTCGCGCATTTGCGTGCTGAATCCCGCCATGACACTGTTGACCACGATCATTGTGGCCACACCCAGCATCACGCTGATGATGCTGGCGAGCGCGATATAGCGAGTTCGCAGATAGCGGCAGCACAGTAGCAATTTATACATATGCCATTCCTTTGGCGAGCGTCCGGCGTAAGCCGGATGGTTCTTCTTAAACGACTGACTCTCACCCGGAGAGCGTCCGGCATAAGCCGGATTGTACTTCTGGAGACGGCAAGGCCAGCAAGCTGATTCCCACAGAAAAACCAGCGGTAAAAGAGGATCACTTAATCCGTTTTGATAATCCCCTGAACAATGATTTTCCTGACCGGCGCATCAAAAACAGTCGACAAACCGCGGATGCGATCCGCTTCCGCGCCGACACTGGCGGTGTGGCCACGACCGTAATTTCCTCGCCGCTTCTTACCAGTGGGCTGACGCCCACCGCTCGCCTCAACGTCTTACGTCTTACGTCTTACGTCTCCGAGCTATCCTCTTCTGTTTCACTGTCGGCTCCGGATGTCTTCTCATGCCTGAGGAGCGGGAAATAAATCACGTCGCGAATGCTATGGCTGTTCGTCAGCATCATA
>JAQGHT010000358.1 GCA_028291565.1 Planctomycetaceae bacterium
ATTCCGCACAAGCCAGAGGCTTATGCTACGACGTAACGGAGACGACCCCATGTGCCTTGGGATACCCGGCAAAGTTGTTGAGATTTACGAAGAACACGACATGCTCATGGGTAAAGTCGACTTTGGAGGCGTATCCAAACGTGTCTGCCTGGCCCACACTTCCGATGTGGAATTGGGTCAGTACGTCATTGTGCACGTCGGATTTGCCTTACAGGTGATCGACGAAGAAGAAGCGCAACAGGTCTTTGCATTCCTGGAGAGCATGAACGAGTTGGACGAATTCAAAGTCGAAGAGACGTGACAAATCAACGAACATTCGGCGAAAGAAAACGCTCATGAAATACCAAGATGAATACCGTGATCCTGCAGCGGCAAAACAGCTGTTGCGAGCGATTGGCGAGGTCACAACACGCTCCTGGACGATTATGGAGGTCTGCGGCGGACAGACGCATTCAATCGTCAAATATGGTATTGACGAGCTGTTGCCGCCTCAAATTGAACTGGTGCATGGCCCTGGCTGTCCGGTGTGCGTGACGCCGTTGGAGTTGATCGACAAGGCGCTTGAAATCGCAGCCCGGCCACACGTCATTTTTTGCTCGTTCGGGGACATGCTGCGAGTTCCCGGCAGCCGTAGTGATCTGTTCCGGGTTAAGGCCTCTGGCGGTGACGTGCGAATCGTCTATTCGCCGCTGGACTGCCTGAAAATTGCGGAACATAATCCCGATCGCACGGTCGTCTTCTTCGCGGTCGGATTCGAAACGACGGCACCTGCCAATGCGATGTCCGTGTGGCAGGCCAAACGCCGTGGTATCAACAATTTTTCCATCTTGGTGTCACATGTGCTCGTGCCACCCGCGATGACAGCCATTCTTGCATCACCAAACAACCGTGTCCAGGGTTTTCTGGGGGCAGGCCACGTGTGCTCTGTCATGGGCTACGAAGAGTACGAACCACTTGCCGAGCAGTTTCAAATTCCCATCGTGGTGACGGGCTTCGAACCACTCGATTTGCTGGAAGGCATCTACCAATGTGTCTGTATGCTGGAGGCAGGCCAGGTTGGTGTCGCAAATCAATACGCGCGGGCCGTCCGCCGAGAAGGAAATGAGGCGGCACTTAAATTGCTGAGTGAAGTGTTCGAAATCACGGATCGAAAATGGCGTGGGATTGGCACGATTCCACAGAGCGGGTACCAGCTACGGCCAGAATATCAACAGTTCAATGCCGAGCGATTGTTCGCTGTCGAACAGCTGCAAGTCCTGGAATCGGACGAGTGTATCAGCGGGCAGATTCTGCAAGGCGTCAAGAAGCCACGCGACTGTCCGGCATTCGGGAAGAATTGCACCCCCGAACGTCCGCTGGGTGCGACAATGGTTTCTTCCGAAGGCGCTTGCGCGGCGTATTACAACTACGGACGACTCCGTACCGCCAGAACAAACAATGATCTCAAACACGCGGCAGCTGTCACAGGTTCATCATGAATGTCGCAATGATCGATCGAATTGTGAACGCCGTGCTCTACGAGGGGTATATTTTGTATCCCTATCGACGGTCGATCAAGAATCATCGACGGTGGACGTTCGGCGGCATTTATCCCCGGGATTATTGCCTGGCTGATGATCCGTCAGAACGCTGGAGCATCCAGATCGAATGCCTGATCAGAGGAGATGAGAATACCCAATTGGAAATCGAGACGCGGTTTCTCCATCTCGTGGAGCGCCGGATAGCGCGCGCCGCTGGACAACGCCAACGGGCGGATACACGCGACGGTCCTGAACCTGAAGCGGTTTGGGAGTTCCTGGACGCCCTCGAAATCAATGGCATTGTGCATCATCCGTGGCAAGAAGCTGTCGAACGTCGAGTGCAGGCTGATACTGTGTCTCTCGCGGCAATCATGAACCAGCCGCGCCACTTTGAGTTTCGCTTTCCCGCTCAGCGGAAAGTCGAATTGCTGACTGCGGCGTAGGAGGAGCCTCTCGCCGTCATTATTCGTGAACATGAGTCCGTCGACGGGCGGCTTGAAGTTTCGGCAGAGAACGTTTCGACCGGTTTGTTCAAGATTCGGGTGCGAGTCTTCAACAATTCTCTGCTTTCAAGTCCGGCAACGCCGGCCGCGACACATTCCAGGTCACGCGAACAAGCTCAACGGCAATCGCTGGCGTCGACTCATACCCTGCTGGAGGTCCGTCAGGGAGAATTCGTGTCATTCACTGATCCACCGGAAATCTATCGCATAGCGGTCAGCGCATGTTGCAATGAGGGGGCCTGGCCCGTGTTGCTCGGCGAGCAAGGAGATCAGACGGCGATGCTGGCTTCACCGATCATCCTTCCGGATTACCCACAAGTTGCTGCCGAAAGTCCCGGCGACTTTTTCGACGGTACAGTGATTGACGAGATGCTGATGCTGCGAGTCTTGACTTTAACAGACGATGAGAAGCGCGCAATGGCCAGTGTCGACGAACGTGCCCGGGCATTGCTCGCGCGAACCGAGTCTCTGGATCAACAACGTTTCGCAGGTCTGCATGGCGCGATGTGCCGGCCAGTCAAGGAGACCTTTGATGTCCGCTGATCCACCCTGGGAAATCGATGATCGACGTCGCCTGGAGTGCATACACCTAGGTCCGCGCGAACTGCGGGTCGGTGATCACGTCATTCTGCGACCGAATAGCCGGGCCGACATTTTTGATCTCGCGTTGAACGGCATGGCGGCGACAATCGTCGCCATCGAGCAGGATTTTGAAGACCGTGTCTACCTGGCGGTCACAGTCGACGCTGACCCGGGAAGCGACATTGGAGCGGCGGGAAAAATCGCCCATCGCTTTTTCTTCGGGCTGCATGAAGTCGAACCGTCAGAACCACCTCAAAAGGTCGATGCAGCGGCTCTCGGTGAGGCGGCACCATGAATCAACCTCGAATTTTAATCGCGGGGATCGGCAACATTTTCTTCGGAGATGATTCCTTCGGGGTCGAAGTGGCCCAGGAATTGCGCCGTCGCGAACTGCCGCACGGGGTGTCGTTGATCGACTTCGGAATACGCGGCCTCGATCTGATGTATTCCTTGCTGGATGACTATTCGACCGTCATCCTGGTCGACGCCGTTTCACGCGGCGCCGTACCGGGAACTCTATTTGTGATCGAACCCGAACCAGACGCAACGCCGGCCGACGTAGAGCCTCGACCACAGATGTTGGATCCGCACACTCTGGACCCTGTCGAGGTATTACGCGCCGCGCGGGCTATGGGGAGTTCTATTCAACGCATTTTACTGGTCGGATGCGAACCCGCCATCCTCGGAACCGATGAGGAAATGGTTTCGGGACTCAGCGAACCCGTCCGCCGATCAGTCGGGCCAGCGATCGAGCTCATCGAGTCGTTGGTTGCCGAATCATTTTTAAAAGGACCGTCATTATGCATGCCCTTATGATTGTCTGCGAATACGTCGCGGGAATTTTTCTGGCGATCATCAACTTCTTTCTTTTGTTGTTAGGATTGCTGGTCGGTCTTGCAGAACTGCCACGCTATCTCCGAATTCGCAACATGTGAGAGTCAGGACCAACAAGACACAGCTGACGAAACATAGCAGACGAAACGATCATGCACGAGTTGTCCATCGCCCTGAGCATTCTCGACATCGTCGAAGAAGAAGCCGAGCGTCTCGGCGCGACTCGAGTGACTGCCGTGCATCTCAAAATCGGTCTACTCAGTGGTATTGTTCCAGAGGCATTGCAAAGCGCGTTTGACTTGATCAAAGAAGGCACCAGCTTTGCAGCAGCGCAACTCGTGATTCAAGAACTTCCCATCATCATCAATTGTCCAACATGTGCCGCCGAGCGACCGATTGAGTCCATTCAGAACTTCATTTGTCAAACTTGCAGCACACCCTGTAACGACGTTGTGAGTGGTCGTCAATTAGAAGTCAGTGCATTGGAGATTGAAGCCTCATGAAACACACCACTCGGATGGTTGAAGTTCGAACGAAAGTCCTCAAAGAAAATGACGTGGCAGCCCGCGCCATGCGAGAACGATTCCGCCGTGACGGGGTATTCGTGGTCAGCATCGTCTCCAGTCCGGGCTCGGGTAAGACGGCGTTTCTGGAGCGGACTCTTGTAACACTGCGCGAACGCTATCGCACAGCGGCCCTGGTCGGCGATCTCGCCACCGAAAATGATGCCCAACGACTGGCTCGTTCCGGAGTACCGGTCAAGCAGATTCTCACCGGCACAGTCTGCCATCTCGAAGCCGACATGGTCAGCCGGGCCCTGGAGAACTGGGATCACGGACCGCTCGATTTTCTGTTCATCGAAAATGTCGGGAACCTCGTTTGCCCGGCTTCATATGATCTGGGTGAAGATCTGCGGCTGTTGCTGTTCTCGGTCACCGAAGGCGAAGACAAGCCCCTGAAATATCCGACGATTTTTAACACCGCCGATATTGCCATCATCAGCAAAATGGACCTGGCCGAAGCGGTGGAATTCGACCTGCAGGCAGCACGTCAAAGCATCCAAGCGGTTCGCCCCGGTATGGAAATCATCGAGCTCTCTTCAAAATCCGGCAAAGGCATGGATCGTTGGATCGAGTATTTGATCGCACGACGCAATGAAGTGTGACCGGGGGTAGAAACCGGACGACGCAAGTTTAAACCGCTATAGCTATCATCTTATTCCGAGCGACGCGGCTCGGAATCAGCACACCACTCGGCTTCTTCCGGCGAGTTGATTTCCTGCAGTGGCCAGAGTGGTTGATTGATGTGTTCGAATTTCAATCGGTGCCAGTTGGGCGTCGCGCAGCCCGGACCGTCCGACAGAATCACCGCTTTGCAGAATGGTTCGTAGTCTGCACGGAATCCAGCGGGCGACTTGGCGATGACAATCCCACATTCACGCGGCTTCAGGCCCGCAGTCTCGTACAGCAACGGAGAGCTGCCGACGCCGCTGCGTTCGGTGAACAGGACCGAGACATCACCCGATTTGACCACGGCGCCGCGTCCCATATTAATTGGCATTTCCTTGCCACCGTGGCCATTGAGAATGAATACGACGCGCAAGAGTTTTTCCACGGTACCGCGGACCCGAACCGGGTCAGAGAACTCCGGCGAGAATGAGGCACCAACGTGCATGTCGAAGGCGCCGCCCACTCCCAAGTTGTGAGCGGCAGTGACCGCTTCCGGGTCCACGACGAACGTCATCGCTCCGAACGGAATGGGCTGCTGCTTCAAGAGTTCTCGTAACAAGCCGGTGGAATCACCAGGAGCTCCGCTGTTTGTGGCGTCGGCTCCATCGCCGATCACGACCGGATGCCCAATTGATTTGGCCTTCGCCACGGCCTCGTCGGGTAACAAGCGGTCAATCTGACACATGGCATGACGCAAATTCCAACAGTCGTCGGCCAGTTCCTGCACGACATCGTCCCAATGCGAATCGGCAGCTGTTGTATGCAGTGTGATGGTCCAGCCGAGTTCCGGGCAATCGAACCAGGGCATCACCATGTATAAGCCGGCGGAAAGGACTCGTGGATCTCGTTCCAGGGCTTCCAGCTTCCGATACAGCGGAGCCGGAGTTCCTGTAAATGTGTTGTGGCTCTCCGCCGGAGTCATCATCGGCAATTTGCGGGCATATTTGGCCGGGTGAACTCCACCTTCGATGATCCGCCGCAGGCTGCGAACTCCGCGTTGACCGGTTTCAAAATGGTCCAGATGTGGGGATGTGTGATATCCGACCAAAACGTCTGCGCTTTCCATCATTTGGCGCGTCAAATTGGCGTGCAAATCAAGTGTTCCGACGATCGGTACTTTCGGACCGACGACTTCCCGCGTCAGTTCGAGCAGGCGACCAGTCACATCAGGTTCGCCATCGGCACACATCGCCCCATGCAGTGCCAGCAGAACACCGTCGACCTTTCCGGCGGATTTCAAGCTGCTCACAAAAGTTTCGCAAATCCACTTCCACGTCTCGGCGTCCACCGCGCCCCAGGGCCAGCACGCCATCCGGGCCAGGCCGACCAGTTCGATGGCAGAATTCCAGGTGCGACATTCGTCGACGAAGCCACCAATTTCACCCGTATTGCCGTAACGGGTCAGAACCTCCGCCCCCTGGGCGATGCCCCAGTCGCGAAAGGCATTCAGATTTGTCGCATTGCGATTGAACGTATTGGTTTCTTGCCACAGCTGGCCCACGGCGATACGCATCGGAATTCATCTCCTGAGACACTTGCCCCGAGTTCACGGCCATCGGGGCAGTGACACGGCATGGAATCATTGGCGTCGACTGAAATGTGATTCTAGCGGACGACCC
Organism: Planctomycetaceae bacterium; assembly: GCA_028291565.1. GTDB lineage: Bacteria > Planctomycetota > Planctomycetia > Planctomycetales > Planctomycetaceae > JAKFVC01. Next base: position 6,288 of record JAQGHT010000358.1, read on the forward strand.
GGAAACGTGCGAATCAATTGAGACTTGATACAATGGGATGAATTCCGGACGAAATAACGGGAGTGACGATCAGCGTAATGTTCCGGTTGGATTCCATTGAGACCTCAAAATCGAAGAGACAGGAAAGCGAAAATGGCCAAGTTTTGGTGGACTTGCTTGTTTTTGATGACAACCCTGGTTGGCAGCTTCGCGGAAGACGCCAAGCCTTCCGCCGACGAAGTCGGGTTTGTCCCGTTGTTTAACGGCAAGAATCTGGATGAATTTGAAGGAGACAAGGGGCTGTGGAAACTGGTCAATGGCACAATCGTGGGTGACTCTCCCGGCATCAAGCAGAACGAATTCCTGTCGACCAAGAAAAACTTCGAAGATTTTGAACTGCGGCTGGAGTTCAAATTACATGGTGGCAAAGGAAATTCCGGAATCCAGTTCCGGTCGAAGCGCGACCCCAAGAGTTCGGAAGTGTCTGGCTATCAAGCCGACATGGGCGAAAAATACTGGGGCTGTCTGTATGACGAACATCGCCGCAACAAGATTCTCGCCCAAGCTCCGCCCGCGCTGGAAGCCGCGTTGAAGAAGGACGATTGGAACACGTATGTGATCCGGGCCGAAGGCGGTCACATCGTGCTCAAAATCAATGACGTCACGACAGTCGACTATCGGGAACCCGACCCAGAAATTGCCCGGTCAGGAATGATCGCCGTACAAGTTCATTCGGGAGGACCATTGAAGGTCGAATTCCGAAACTTGCGAATCAAAGAACTTAAGCCGCTAACGAAGCCAACGAAATAGCATCGAACGTGGGGGCACGAGTTGAGATTTCAAATTTGTTGGGCGGCTGGCCTCTAAAAAACTCAGAAGGGGATTGATCCCCCAATTTGAAATTGAACCCCCGCCCCCGAGATGCCTTCTTTCATTTCTTGATCCGCCTTGCGATGCCTCAACCCTTCACCACTTATGAGCAGGCTTTGGATTTTTTGTACAACCGCATCAATTATGAGCGGGTACAGAGCTCCGCCTATTCTGCTGGCGACTTCAAGTTGAATCGCATGCGCGGATTATTGGAATTGCTGGGCAATCCTCAAAATCAAATACCCGCTGTGCATATCGCCGGGACGAAGGGAAAAGGCTCGACAGCGGTGATGACGGCCTCGATCCTGCGAACTGCGGGATTTCGGGTCGGGCTCTTTACTTCTCCTCACTTGTCCAGATTCGAAGAACGGATGCAAGTCAACGGCCGGCAACCCACTGAGGCCGAGGTTGTCGATCTGGTCAATCAGCTGCTTCCGCCGGTGGCTCAGCTGGACCAGCAACTGGGCGGCATGAGCCCCACTTATTTCGAGCTGACGACTGCCATGAGCTGGCTGTTCTTCCGCCAGGAGAACTCTGAAATTGCGGTCTTAGAAGTCGGCCTGGGCGGCCGCCTGGATGCGACAAACGTGTGTCATCCGGAAGTCTGTATTATTACCAGCATCAGCCGCGATCACACGCATTTGCTGGGCAGTGAACTGCAGCAGATTGCCCGGGAAAAAGCCGGAATCATCAAACAGGGAATTCCTGTCGTCAGTGGAGTTTTTAATTCCCCCGCAAAAGAGGCTATCGAAGAAGTCTGCATCCAGCGACAGGCCCCACTGCGATTGCTGTCGCGAGACGCGCGATATCAATTCGAAGCGCAGTCGGAAAGCTCAGAAACCGTTGAGATCAGCCTTGAAGAGTCAAACGGCAAGACACTGAATCGGCTGCCGGTTCCGCTGCTGGGTGAGCATCAGGCACACAACGCCGCCTTAGCCGTCATGGCGATTCAGGAATTGTCCAAAAAGGGCTGGGAAGTCAGCGATAACGCAATTCGGGACGGCCTGCGACGGATCCATTGGCCGGCTCGCATTGAAGTGGTCAGCCGAGATCCGATCACGATTATTGACGCCGCTCACAACTGGGCATCAGTTTCCGCACTCATCCGGACCTTAGACCAGCAATTTCCGAATCAACGGCGGATTGCGATTTTCGCCGCGACACAAGATAAAGATGTGACGGGTCTATTGCGGCAAATCTTACCCCAGTTCGAAACGGTCATTCTGACCTGCTATCGCAGCAATCCCCGTGGCGTCCCGGCGGAGGAACTCTTTGCCTTGGCTCGAGCCCTGGGAGGCCGATGCGTGCATCTTGCTGTAAATCCTCAAGAGGCTTGGGAGTTGGCAACTCAACTGGCATTGCCCGAAGACTTGATCTGCATCAGCGGTTCATTCTTTATCGCGGCCGAATTGCGGGATTTGATTCTCGCAGCAGCAGTTCCGTAACGCCGG
>JAQGHT010000421.1 GCA_028291565.1 Planctomycetaceae bacterium
GATGATGATGTCGGGAGGGGTCTGCCGCGCCATGGCCAATGCCGCTTCCGCACTCTCGGCTGTCTGAACCTGTTGCCCCAGGGCCTGCAGCAACTTGCTCAGCACGTATGCTGCCGATTTGATATCGTCGACAACCAGAATGCGATGAGCAATCACGTGTGCATTTGCCGCTGGCGCGGGAGCCTTCGCGATGATCACCGAATCATGCGGCGGGCGGCTGGATTCGACTTCCGTCGTGGGTCGAGACGGCATCGCGCTGACCGGTTCGGGGGCAGTCGGTGCGATCGGTAGACGGACAATGAATTCGCTGCCCATGCCGCGGCCCGCGCTGTGCGCTTCGATCTGCCCACCATGCATTTCGACGATGCATTTGGCGACTGTCAGGCCGACACCCAATCCGCCTCGAGAACGACGTTCCGCACTGTCGGATTGATTGAACAAGTCGAAGATCCGCAGCAAGTCTTCCGGGGGAATTCCCGACCCCGCATCGCGAATCGAAATAACGGCTTGATCCCCTTCACGCTGGCCCGCCAACCAGATTGCGCTGCCCGCTGGAGAGTATTTCACCGCATTGACGAGTAAATTCGAAAACACTTGGGCGAGCCGAGCCGAGTCGGCATTCAAAATCATGGGTTCATTGCTGACCGAGTATGTCAGTCTGTGATTTGCCGCGTCGATCAAGGGGCGTACGGACTGCAACGCATTTTTGAGGATTGTTTCCAGGCTGATACGCGTTTGCCGCAGCTCGACGGTCCCCCGCATCATCCGCGCGACTTCCTGCACGTCGTCAACCAGCCGCACTAGAAGTTGCACCTGTCGCTGCATGATCGCCCGGACTTCAGCGACAGCCGGGCCGGCGTCACGAGAGAGGGCCATGATCTGTAATGAATTGCTGATGGGCGCCAAAGGATTGCGCAATTCATGGGCCAACATCGCCAGAAAGTCGTCTTTTCGCCGCAGTTGAGTCTTCAGATCTGCGATTTGGCTGACGAGTTGTTGATTGACTTCGGCAAGTTCCAACTCGGTTGGCGTGTTGTTCGTGACGTCTGCCGACATCGGATTCTCCGGGGGGGCGGACGGATAGGATATTGTGAATTCTTGGATGCTTAGTGAAATGTGATTGTAGCAAAGACTCAAGTGGGATTGCGATGATTAATGTCACCGGGACGTGGAGAATTTCCGACTTGACGCGGGATGTACCTCGGGTATGCCAATTGTTCCTGGCAATTCAATCAGCCATTTGGCGTTACGGCGTTTTGTACTGTTCGCGGCCGAGAATGAGTCTTTTTCAATACGTATCCCTGCGATCAAAAGTCTCATTCTTAACCGTACGCGGTATAACCAATAATTTACATGCCTCCGCTGGAGTTCCTGCTTCCGCCGGCGCAAACTGGCCGGGTGGATTCACGTGCCGCCTCACTGCAGAACTCCAACGGGCGCAAACATTCGGTGAGAGCGCTGTGGCCCCCGGTTCGGAGCTTTCAGTGAATTCGAAACCGGGCTAGTGCGTTTCGGGTGATCGCGTCAATAATTCCTTGCCAGACGTAGAACCCTTCGAAATCAGACCGGCATGGTTGACTTTCGCGGATTCGACTAAAATCTGAGGTTTTTGACTGATCGAGTTCAAAGCGGGCCTGAATCCGTCCTGTATGGCAATGCTCAAAGGGAGCTTTGCAGCAAAACACTGTGCGGCATTTAGGATCTGAGTATGAAACCGCTGTTGGACAGAAGCGTGCTGTTCGGAGTTGGTCTGGTTGTCGCGCTGCTTGTCGTCAATGCCGGTTTAGGAATTCGTAACGCCAGGGAACTGCAGCAGCAGGCTCAACGGGTCGCGCATACTCATGAAGTGCTGGACCAATCCAGCGATTTGATGATCACGCTGCTGAATGCCGAAACGTCACAACGCGGATACCTGGTGACTGGAAAAGACGAGTTTCTGGAGCTCTTCACGACGGCCGTTGCAAGACTGGATGAACGCCTTCAATCGCTTGAGGTGAAGACCCGCGACAATCCCCATCAGACCGAACGCATCAAGAAAATCCGCGACCTGAGTGACCTCAGGCTGGGATCCATGAATGAATCTCTTCAACTCCGGCGGGCGAAAGCCGCTGAAGAGCGGCTGATCGAGGTCCTGCGGCACGGAAAGCAGCAGATGGATGCGATTCGCGACGTGATGTCCGAATTGCGTCAAGAGGAGCAACAGCTGCTTCAAGAAAGAGAAACCAGTTCCTCGGCAGCGTTTCAGTTTGCGATCTTCACGGCACTCTTGGGGGTGACATTCGGACTGGTGATGGTCCTGGGTTTCGTGCATTTGCTGCGGCGGAGCTTGCGTTTGCGGAATGTGGCCGCGGCCTCGATCCACGAACACCGCGAACGGCTGCAAACGACGCTGGCCAGTATTGGAGATGCGGTCATCGCAACCGATGTCCAAGGTCATGTCACCTATCTCAATCCCGTGGCGGAAACGCTGACAGGTTGGTCAGTCGCAGCTGCCAGTGGTCAGTCATTGAC
>JAQGHT010000444.1 GCA_028291565.1 Planctomycetaceae bacterium
TTAAACCGCGATAGGATTCTATTCCGATTTTCGATTTTAGAACCTGCCAAACAACTGGTACGTCGAAGAGTTTGCCTGAACGGCTATTGAAAAGCTCTTCGACTGCGAGTCTCGGAGAGACACCGCCTACAGTAAAATCAGGTTGTTTGGCAGCTTCTTAACTGCGAAGTACTACTTGCCTTGGCTCAGGAACTTCGTCAGATCGAACGCCGTGATTTTGTTCTCCATCATTTGTGGCAGAATTAACAGGTGCTTGGCGGGTATGTAGGCCAGATCGGCAGCTCCCTTGGGAAATTGCGCCAGCAGTTGAACTTTTCCCGAGCCACTGATGTGCAGGATTTTCCCCGCAACCCAATCGCTGACGATGTAGCCGCCGTGTCCGTCGCTTTCAATCCCATCCAGATTGCCGGTCGGTTCTTTCGTGATCAGTGTCTTCTTTTTGGTTTTCAAATCGAGCGCGAACAGCCGGCCAGGAACCTTTGGCATGAAGTCGGTCGTCAGTCCCCAGCCACCGAGAATCAACCGATCGCCGTCGACCAGTAAGCCATTCGGAGATTCCAATTCGTCTCCTTCGGCAAACACCGAGACTTTCCCGTCCTGTACCTGGAAAACTTTGCTTCCAATCATGTCCGACACATACACAGTTCCATCCGGGCCGCAAGCAACGTCATTCAGAAACTTCGCGCCCGGAACAGGAATCCGGTTCACGATCTTGGCCTTGGTGATGTCGATTTCGACAATTGTGTCGACGTCGCTGACCCAGAGAGTTGTCTTGTAGCTGCGAATGCCCTTGGGTGCGTTCAGTCCCTCAACCCACTTGGCGCTCAAGACTTTGCCGTCTGTCGTGATCTTGGAAATCCACCCTTTGCCATCCTTCTCAGCGCCCTGCCCCGAGATATTCGAGACGAAAACGACACCCGACACGGGGTCGAGATAGGTACTTTCAGGAGCATCACAGCCTTCTGTGACGGTCCAGACCGGGGTCAAAGGTTTCGCATCGTCCGCGACTGACGAGACCAGCGACACGCTGAGGATACCAAACAAAATCGTTGCCACTAACCGAATCTTCATGAGACCTTTTCCTTGAACATGAAAGCCAACACACAATTGATACGCTGCAGAACAGTACTTCTGCGATATCTCTCGAAACTCCAATGAGTTCACGACCATCAGGGACGCACCGGACCGAAAACCAACTTTTCCTTATTCCCTGCCGCCTCATAGATCCTCGCCGTTTTGGCAAATGCCGCAGCATCGCCGCTAATGATCGTCACCGGACGCGGTGCCAGCAGCCCCAATGCGTCCGGCACATCGCAGACCCGCAGAACATTCAAAAACTGAGGCGCCTCATTGTCCAAATGAGTGATTCGGGACGAAACAAGCGTCACGCCGGCAATTTGATCTTCGAGCACACCGGCGTATGCGGCGAGAATCGCGGCGGATCCTTTGCCCGCAACTTGAATCGTGGGCTTGGCACTTTCAGACGCAAACCGAGCCGACAGATATTTTGAGGCGGCAATCACATCCCACACCCGGCCGGTATCGACCGTCCTGCCCAACAACGCATGCGACCGTTCCACATAATTGGGAGGGTTCTTCCGAGTCCACCTGGTCGCACCAATGCCGCGCGGTTCGCAGAGGACGACCAACTGACCATCTACTGCAACTCCCTTCACCCAGTCGGGCGTCGAACCAGATTCGCCCTCATTAAGCAGCACCAGCAGAACTTTTTTGATCGCCGAAGTTTGACTCGCCGGTGGCTGCCCTGACGGGAAGTTGAGGCGGAATTCAATCGAGTCCTCCGATTGCAGCCGTTCCCCGGTCTGACCAACATCACCCAGTTTTTTCGCCGCGGGAATCGCCGCTGGAAAATAACCAAACGTCACCCGACGCAACTCGTCGATCAATGACTTCTTCCATTCCGTAAAGTGGCCGGCTTCAGGAACGGCGACATTCGCGACAGGAATGAAATGCTCATCAATTTTTGTATTAAGCTGATCGGCTGGCAGGTCTGCGGGGAATACTCGCAAAGCGGCCGGCGAAATGGGGAAATTTCTGGGGGGATGCTCTTCGCTGACCAGGTCTTGCTCGCTATCAGTGATTGGCGCGGAGTTTCCATCCAAATGAGCATTCAGAAACCGATACGCCGCCTGACGAATATCCTTGCGATAGGCATGCCCGCCGACACTCACGACCGTGTCGATCTGATCGCCCGCGCCATAGAGACTATACAGTCGTTCCAGCCGATTGCTGATGCGCTCGTTCGCATCCATCGGGAAAATGTGATCGTGATCGCTGTTAATGAACAACAGGGGCCGCGGAGCAATCAGTGCGGCGATGCGGGTCCACGGCCATTGAAATGTGTTGTACACAAACATGCAGTCGCAATGTCCGTTGATGACGCGATTCGGAACATAGGCCTCCAGGTCCGCCATGCCGCTGACGGGAACAGCGACTCGAGCTCGTTCGTCGGCCGCAGCGATCCAAAACGTGGCCGCTCCCCCGCCACTGATTCCCGTCACGGCGATCTTATGTGGATCGACATCATCCCGACTGATCAGATAGTCAATTCCACGGATTCCATTCCAGGCCTCGACGCCAGCCGGCGAATAGCCTCGCGAATGCCACGACCAGCGCTGCAGGTTGTAGGTGCCGTGATGCGTCGCGGCGATCTCACTCAATTGCAGCGTATCGACAATCAGACAAATATATCCATGCTTGGCCAACCAGATTCCGTGGGCTTGATAAGGCGCCTTGTTTCCGTCACGTCCGTGAGCAAAATGGCCGCAGACATAAAAGACGGCCGGTTGCTTGGAACCGGGCTGAGTGTAGGCCGGACGATAGAGATTGCCCGTAACATAGAGTCCGGGGCGGCTTTGATAATGCAGGAGGTCAACGACAAATCCGTCACCCTGCAACGTGCCGGTGATCGTGGCCTTCAATGGCGTCTTTTCGGCCTGCCCGGAGATTCCCAGAGAATAATAGTA
>JAQGHT010000499.1 GCA_028291565.1 Planctomycetaceae bacterium
CCTGAAATATCTCTCCAGTGGCCTAGGTCGGCGTTCAATGCGCTGCCTAATCGGCATTTCCGAACGCCTCATCTTAACGAGAATAATCGGCAAACACCTCGCATTGAGAGCATGTCTGAATCTTCCAGTTGGAGTTGTGGATATTCCGTTTGAAACTCCGTGGGTTGGGAATGGCGACGGTCTTCCGTGATCTAGATTGAAGGAACGACCAATATGTACCCACCTTAACTGGCGGAAAAAATGGCAACCCAATCCGCTCTTGGAAGCGATCTGTTCGACGGCAAGAATTATTTGGATGATGATCCGGAACTCGATTTTCAATCCAATCAGGGGGCTGAGGCTCATGGACTGCATGCGTCTCAGGATTGGGATACTCCATCCTGTAATGAGCAGCAAAGCGAGAGTCACTCGCCTTATGAGAATCTGCTCGAGCAGCGCTGGCGGGAACTCGCAGCCAGTGGCACTTTCACCGGTTTTCCGATACCTGCGGACGCGGAGGCCTCTTATCTCTCCGAAAAACACGGTATTTCTGGCGGAACAACCGCCAGCGTGGCCAATCAACTGGTGCTGCCAGGAATCAATGAAGAGATTTATGGCTTCCACCTGCGATATGAACTAGGAAAAGGTGCGTTCGCGCGCGTTTTTCTCGCCAATCAGGGTGACCTGGCTGGCCGCGAAGTCGTATTGAAGATCTCGCGGATTGAAGGTTTCGAGGCGCAGACCCTCGCTCAGTTGCAACACACCCATGTTGTTCCCATTTACTCCGTGCACCAGGATAAGAATCTGGGCTTGCGCGCCGTTTGCATGCCGTACTTCGGTGGAGCGTGCCTGGCGAAAGTGCAAGAGAAAGTCTGGGATGGTCGCGGTCTTCCAGTCAGCGGACGCGCTCTTATTGAAGCGCTCGACTCAGTGGCCGGACCGGCTCCCGCCGTTCGCGGTGTGCAACACGCTGACAACGACGATGCTCAACCAACGGCGAAAGCCCATCTCCAATCTTCACACGCAGCGCGAAACACTTTATCCAATCTAACATATGTGCAGGCATCAGCCTGGATTGTATGTCGTCTGGCAGAAGGCCTGCATCACTCTCATGAGCGGAATGTCATACACCGTGACATCAAGCCGTCCAATATTCTGATCAGCGCCGAAGCACAGCCCTTGCTGCTGGATTTCAATGTTTCTCAGGCAATTGACTGCGACCTGGCGGATATCACGCTGGGTGGCACAATCTCCTATATGTCGCCTGAACAACTTCGAGCCGTCATCGTGCGCGATGTTGATAGCTTGAAACGCGTCGAGCACCAGTCGGACATTTATTCGCTGGGCCTGGTCTTATATGAAATGCTGAATGGACCAAGTCCATTCCGGGAAACGGTGACTGCGACGGTGGAACTTCGAAGTCTCAAGGCGTTGCTGCAAGAGCGAGAGCGTCCGGTTCCCTCATTGAAATCGCATTGTGCGATTGAGATTCCGTGGAGCCTGGAAAGTATTGTCCGGAAGAGCCTGGCACCGGATCCCGCGGAGCGCTACAAATCTGCGGCTCAAATGGCCGAGGATTTGAATCGGTTCCTGCAAGATTTACCGTTGAAGTTCGCTCCCGAGTTGAGCCGTATTGAACAAGTCAAAAAATGGTCACGTCGACATCCGAAACTGATCAGTTCAGGCATCGTGGTTCTGCTGGCTTTGGCATTGATCCTCCCCGGATTGCGTCTACTTAATAGTACCGCGCAGAGTCTGCACGTTGCACAAGACCGGGTGGCAATCGCCAAAGCAGTTCAGCAGGCGCGAGATTTCCACGAAGGCGCAGACCGAGCATTGTGCCTGGTTAATACTGTAACTCCGGATGAGGTAACCTTTCGCTCAGGCATGGCGGCGTGTGACGAAACGTTGGCCATATTTGGCATTGTTACCAATCTCGACTGGCAAGAGGGGACGTCCTGGCAACATCTGACAGCCAGCGACCGCGAATCGGTTTCAGAAAGCGCCAGAGAATTGCTATTGGTCTTGGCTAGCGCGCATGTTCGCACGCTGCCGGGGAAGGATACCGCGGTGTTGACAGCCTTGAGCTTGTTGAAAAAGGCAGAAGCAATTCGCGATCTGCCGCCATCCCGCGCTCTGTTTCTTGATCGAGCGCGCTATCTCTCGCTACTAAAACGTGATGTGGATGCGAAAAAAGCGATCGCTCAAGCTGAAGTCACGCCCGTTCGCACTGCGCATGATCTCTACATGCTGGCATCAGCTCATAGCAGGTTTGGGACGAAGCCGGGCTATCGCGAAGCGGTCAAGCTGTTAACGAAAGCGATCGAACAGTCGCCAAAGCACTATTGGTCGTACTTCGCGCGAGCCTTATGCCAGCAGGAACTTGGTGAGACGCTCCTGACCGTGACAGACTTGGGAACTTGTATCGGTCTGTGGCCGGAATCATCCTGGGCATATTTCAACCGTGGCTTTCTGCTCGACCAGAAAGGCCAGAAGTACGCAGCCATCCAGGATTACAGCCACGCCATCAAACATAATCCGCGTTTCATGTCGCCGTATTTCAATCGAGGTCTTGTGTACCTCGAACTGCGTCAACCGTCCGAGGCATTGAACGACTTTGCGAAGGCCCGGGATCTTGGACGCCAGGATTCGATACTGGATGCCGCTCGCGCCATGGCACTCGCGGGGCTGGGAAGAAACGACGAGGCCGATCAGCTGTTCGCTGAAGTTTTGAACCAGAATGCGGGAGCAGCCGAGCAAACCGCGCAATCACGAAGCGAACAACAGATTAAACAACGCATCGAGCGATCCTATGCTTTTGCGATTTCCCATCGTAAACCGGAAATCTCACTCCAGATTTTCAATAAGATTCTGAAATTGGATCCCAAAGATGCGAAAACGCACTATGGCAAAGGTATGCTTTCGATGAATGCCGGCAGGCTGCAAGACGCCGTAGGTTCTTTTGACGCGGCGATCGAGGCGGCCCCCAAATTCATCGAGCCGTTACGATATCGCGCGATATTGCGCGCCCGGATGGGAAAGCTGACACTCGCTGGCGCCGATGCCAATGCCTGTGTCGATCGAGAACCAACGAATCCCGATAGTTTGTATATTGCTGCTTGTGTTGCCGCAATTTCCTATCGAAAGTTAAGAACCGCGGATATCGCTCAGACTGCGGTGGAACTGCTGCGGAAAGCCATTGCATGTGGGGCCGATCCGGAGCGTGCGGTGAATGATCCAGACTTTTCAGCTTTGCGTGACCTCCCGGAGTTTCGAGAGCTCGTTCGACTGAAGTCCATAAAAAGCGGTGCGGCTCAACGAGATACCTAATCAATTCTTGCTTCAGCAGCAACAGCTGAAACGATCAACGGACGAGGAACGGAACGGCTCTAATGGTAACAGCCACAGCAATCATCGGTGGAACAACCATGGTGGAACAAGCTCAAACGATCACGATCTTACTCGAAACGGGATTTGGAACCCGAGTTTCATTGTTTGATCCGCAAAGCGGCTACGAGTTGCCATTGCACTCACGAGACCGTCAGGCATGCCCACGGATCGAGATCACACCTGATGCAATTCGTGCACATGCAACGCTGAAAAAGACGTTAATTCAGCCGCTCAATGAAAACACCTATCAAGTCGTCCTGCCCGTCATGGAATCTGGCCAGACAAAATTGATTGGTGTCACGGAGATGCTTCGATTTGCCCGGAACGAGTCCGCGACTCAGCAAGAGATATCGCGCCTCGAAAGCTGGTGCGACCTGATGCTGGACAAGATCTCGGTTTCGTCCGAGCGAAACAAGTTGCAAGTTGAGGCCAGACAACGTGAGAATCAGGCCTGCGCAGTTCTTTCCGCATTTGATGTTCTGCTGCGAAACACTCGCATCTACGGGGAGAGCGGGCGTTTTCAGCGTCATGCCCTGAAAGCCATCTCCGAAGTGCTCAACGCAGAAATGGCGGTCTGCGTTATCGGCGACGCGTCGACGGTGCACAGCAGTCTCAGCGGCACAGGATTGACGTCCTGGGAATGCCGGCAACTGGCAGCGCATCTTTCCGCTCGCAACGACTGGGATCGAGCGGGGATTCTCATTGATAACGATACACAAGATAGTCCGCTGGCGAAGAGCTTTCCGAAGTTGAACAGACTGGTCGCTGTGAAAATTCCCGCGGATGGTCGTTCTGCATATGTCGTGGCGATCAACAAGAAGAGCCGTAACGCCCGCTCAACAGAAGAAAACGGCGTGAAAACCAGATCTGAGAATCTGGAAATGAGCCTTGGAGATCTGTTTCAACGCAGTGACGCCGCGTTGCTGGCGTCATTTTCGACACTCGTGGGCGCACAATCGAAAACGTCGCAACGGCACCAGGAACTGAAAGACCTGGTCGTCGGCCTTACCCGCGCACTCACCGCCGCGATCGATGCGAAAGACTCTTATACCGCGGGCCACAGTGAACGTGTGGCGAGAATGTCCGTTGAACTAGGAAAAGAGCTGGGGTTGCCGGAAGAGCAATTGAACGATATTTACCTGGCGGGTTTGCTGCACGATATTGGAAAGATCGGAATCCGAGACGAAGTACTCGGCAAGAATGGCAGGCTGACCGACGAGGAACGTAAGCACATCAACGAACACGTGGTGATCGGCCACCGCATTCTCTCGGGCCTGACAGGCATCGATCATCTTCTGCCTGGCGTTCTCTACCACCATGAACAGTTTAATGGCACAGGTTATCCGGAAGGATTGGCTGGCGACCGAATTCCGCGGCTGGCCAGAATCATCGCCGTCGCCGACAGTTTCGACGCCATGAGTTCCGATCGTCCCTACCGCCTGGGCATGCCGCTCGAAAAGGTGGACCTGGTCCTGCGGAATGGGGCCGGTAAGCAATGGGACCCGGTCATCATC
>JAQGHT010000509.1 GCA_028291565.1 Planctomycetaceae bacterium
GATTTCAAACAGATCGAACTGATCCAGAATGGTAAGTTGATCAAGACTCAGCCAAGTCATTCTGAGGGGGGCCACTTCGTCGCCGACTTTCGGTCAAAGGTACCGATCACCGCGAGCAGTTGGCTCGCACTGCGTCTGCCGCCGCAACCGGTGAAAGACGATCCGGAGCTTACCCGGCCGGTGCCGCTGAACGAATTGGGACAGTCTCTATTTGCGCACACAAGCCCTGTTTATGTCGAAGTTGCCGGCCAAAGAATCTTCAATGCCAATGCCGTCCGGGCACTGATCGCGGAAATGGAGGAGTCGATCAAACAGATTGATAAACAGGGACTCTTCGCCGACGACGAAGAAAAAGCTCGCGTGAGCCAAGTTTATGCCGAGGGAATCGATATCCTCAAGAAGCAACTGGCTCCAAGCGTGCAGTAAAACCGGCCGCTACTTGGATCATCTGGACTCGTCGATCGTAATTGACCCTATGATAAAGCGTACTTGTCGCACTTTGCGGCCGAGCGCCGTTTAACCCCGAGCCAGCGGCGAGGGCAGCGTAACTGACACCGCTAGTCCCCAAGTCGCCCAGTTGGGCGACTGAATGCACAATTCAACCGCCGACATCAACATTCATCCGGATCAGCAGAGGGAGCCGAGTTTAGGTTCTGGAACTCGATCGACATCACCCTCGCCGTTGGCTCTGGGTTAAACGAATCAGGTGGCAATTAACGATCGTAGAAACGTCTCTGCGGCGGCTTGCTGAGTATGAACCGCCCAGCCGAGTGGGGTTCCGTCCCAGAGTTTGTCGCGGATATCGAGCTTGGCTCCGTGCTCGATCAGCAGTTTGAGCAGCGGCACATCGTTATTCGCCACGGCTTGATGCATGGGTAAAGAATGAGCATGTACGATTAAGAATTGGTTTGGATCGGCGCCCGCTGCAAGGCATAAACGCACGGCCTCGAATTGCTGATTGATTACGGCGAGCGACAACGCCGCGTGCAGTGACTCGGCATCTGTTGACGGTAACAGTTTCGCCAAATCGTCGACCAGCCCCATGCCGGCGGCGATCGGGGCGGTTAATGCCAGGCCACTTTCCAGCAATGTTGCCATCGCGCCACGTTCCCGGTGCCCGAGCGTACTAAATAAACTGGCCTCCGTGATCTTCGCACCGTGACTGAGAAGCACCTTCATCAGTGGCTGCTGCAGGCGTTGCTCGCGAGCTGATTGACTTGTCATGACCAATCCCAGCGTGTAGTCCAGATCCGCTTGGTCCGCTCCGGCATCAATGATCGCGACAGCGAGTTCGACGCTATTGGCCGGCATGGTCTGAATCACGGTGGGGTTATTGGCAACAAACCACAACAGCTTCGGATCGCGAAAGTAATCCTGTGGATAACAATCCGGCTCAACTGCTCGATCATGTACGAGATTGGGGAACCTGGCCAGCAGTTGCCGCAACTCTGACAGGTCACCGCGGTGAATTGCTGCAACAGCTTGCTTGAAGTGTGGATCTCGAATGACCGGGCGGTGGAGTAGTTCAATGATTTGCGCGCTGTCCGGAGCACTTCCCTCACGCGCGTGATCAATCGCTGTCTGGCCGCGTTTGTCAGGTTGAAAATCCCGCGCGCCATGGCGGATGAGGAATTCGACCAGTTCCAACGGTCCATTTCGAGCGGCCAAATGCAGCGGCGTGATTTGCTCGTCACCGAAAGACCGACGGGGATTCGCGCCGGCTTCCAGCAACAGGCTCAGGATGGATTTGATTCGCGGCCACTGTCGGATCGCAGCGCCAGATTGCACGACATCAAACAAGCTGCATTCGAGTTCATCCCGTGTGAACTGGCCGGCTGTCAGCAACTGCTGGATTGCATCCAGATCCAGATTCCGAACAGCCGCTTGCAGGGGATTTTGGAGTGGACTCGCGAGTGAAATCGAATCAGTAACCGCGCCGCGATTCATTGCCTCGACCAACTGCATTAACTCAGCCCAATTGCGGCAGCCATATTCAATGGCCAAAGTATGTTGTGCGTCCGTGAGTTGAACGGAATCCCGTTTCGCGCGTCGTTTGGCCTGTTTTTTAAGATTTTCGGCCGAGGGACGAACGGGTAAACGCTTGCGAGACTCGTTGGGCATTGACATGAGAAACCCTCTCCGTATCGCCGTGGTCCGCTAAAACGGCAGGAAAAGGTTGGAATGTACTGCCACTGAGTCAAGGTGGGCTTAGCCCTTTCCGCGGACGGGACGCACCTTTCGCACGTTCACACGATTGTAATTCGAACGTAAGACCTGTCAAGCAGGAGAAAAATTTCAGAGATTGCATCGTTTAACCCTGAGCCAACGGCGAGGGTGATGTCGCTTGACTTCCGGATTGCGAATCCGGTTTCCCTCTGCGGCCGCGATCACGAGTGTTTCTCGCACGCTGCCTTCGCCGTTGGCTCGGGGTTAAACGAGGGGCTTCGTGTAAGGTTTTGCCTTGGTCACCGGTAATCTTTTTTGAGGCAAGATCCCTGGCCCCCCAAGATTCAAGTACGTCACAGATTCAAAATTGAAGGTGAGTGTCATGATCAATCCAACACAGCAAAAACTGTTCTCTGCGGTTCAAGTCGGACCATTCCACCTTTCTCACCGCGTGGTGATGGCACCCCTGACACGGTTGCGTTCGGAACAGCCGGGAGATGTCCCGAGTGATTTAATGGCCGAATACTATGGACAGCGCGCCTCGAAGGGTGGCTTGATCATCGCTGAGGCGACGGCGATTTCGATCACTGGTCGCGGGTATCTGGGCGCGCCCGGAATTTATTCGGACGAACAGATTGCAGGTTGGCGGAAAGTTACAGACGCGGTCCATGCGAAAGACGGCCGCATTTTTCTGCAGTTGTGGCACGTTGGACGTCAATCGCACGTCGACATGACCGGCGGCGTCGCTCCCGTAGCGCCTTCTGTCGTCCCGTACGAGGGCGTGGCTTATACTTCGAATGGCTGGGTACCGGTCTCACCGCATCGGGGATTGCAAATTGAAGAGATTCCGGGCATTGTCGAAGAGTATCGCCACGCGGCAGAGCGAGCACTCGCGGCAGGATTCGATGGCGTGGAACTGCATAGTGCCAATGGATATCTCCTGGACCAGTTCCTGCAGGACGGCAGCAACAAACGGACTGATGCGTACGGCGGATCAGTCGAAAATCGAGCTCGATTCCTGTTGGAAGCGACCGAAGCAATCGTTTCGGTCTGGGGTGGCAATCGGGTCGGAGTGCGACTGGCCCCGAGCGGCCGTTGGGCGTCCATGTCAGACAGCAACCCGGAAGCCACGTTCAGCTACGTGGCCGAACAATTGAATCGTTTCGGATTGGCATATCTGCACATCATTGAGCCACGGGTGAAAGGTTCTGAAGTCACGGAAGATGGTTTACCTCCGGTTGCGTCAGAGCACTTACGCAAGATTTTTCACGGGAAGATTATTGCCGCAGGTGGTTTTGAACCGTCCGATGCCGAGGCGATCGTCGAAGCGGGCGATGCGGATCTGGTGGCCTTCGGCCGGCATTTCATTTCGAACCCAGACTTGCCTCGCCGCATCAGGCTCGGACTACCGCTGAACGCATATGATCGCACGACGTTCTACGGAGGCGACCATCGAGGCTATACCGATTATCCCTTCTATCAGGAAGCGAAGGATGCCAGTAGCACGCAGGTAAAACCGAGTCGGTCGAACAATGCTGAGGGGCAACAGAGTAGCATCGGCCCAGTCGGTAACTTGCGAAATCACGATTTATCGGTCGCCCACTAACCTGAGCCGGAAAGTGCGTGACGGATTTCCAGATGGCGAATTCCAGCCCATCGAGATTGGTCAAGGATGTGGAAGGAAGTTGAGTAGCGACAGTCCATGGCGGCATGTGTAACATGAGTGGATCACCGGTACCTGTCCGCGGCAGATCAATGCACGCGGGCTGCGTACGTTTCCGTGACAGCTCATCCGCCAATGGAAATGATCAGCATGAAGTTCACACTCGCGTTGTTGGCTATCGTTGTTGCCAGTGGGTTCAATCACGCCAATGCGGCAGGCCCCGATCTTGTTCCTGGAGTCTGGAAGAAGATCACACCGGCTGGTGTGACCTTGACTCCGGAGAATCATGTTTTTTGTCAGGGCGTTTCAATTGACCTGAAAAATCCGGGGACGCTCTACTTGTGCATCTGCGCTTATGATGTGACCAAGGCTGGTCTGATTAAGACGACGGATGGTGGCGCGTCGTGGAAGAAAATTGGACATCTGGACGAACCGCTGCATGTTGCGATCGATCCTGCAGATTCGCAGCATCTCTATTGCGTTGACGGCGTGCGTGGTGATTCTCTCGGTTTCTGGGTTTCAAAAGACGGCGGCGAGACCTGGTCGATGCCGGACGGATTCAAGAAAGCAACCGAGAAACCCGTTGGAACACGCGATCTGTATTCCATTGCAGTTGATCCTACCGACTTCAAACACGTCCTCGTCAGCTTCCATTCTCCGTGGGCCGACGGTCGAAACTGCGGGGTGCTCGAAAGTCAGGACGGTGGCGAGTCCTGGGTGGCCCACGACCCTCCGCCGACTTTAAAGGGCGGCTATGGAATGGCTGTCTTCTTTCTGTTCGATCCCGTCAAGAAAATCGGTGACAAGCAGACTTGGCTATTTACCGCCCAGGAAGGGGGATTCTTTAAAACGACCGACGGCGGCAAGACGTGGTCCAGCGTGTTCAAGTTCCCCATGACTCACGGCGGCAACCAACTCTATCGAGCCCAGAATGGGACGCTGTACTCCGGCGGCTATCAATACCCG
>JAQGHT010000521.1 GCA_028291565.1 Planctomycetaceae bacterium
ATGAGCGTTCGAGGCGATACGATCACGGCACCGTCAACCCGTCAAGTCGCGTTCTGGGACGTAGCGACCTCCAGCCGTTTGGGCGAACTCAATTCTGCCTCGAATACCATCGACCCTATCGCATTGGATACAACCGGGAGAAACTTGCGTTATGGTAATTCCGTGATCGACGTCAGTACGCGTTCGATGCGAACCTTCACACCGGATCGCATTCCCAAAGGCCATCGCATGGTTGCTCAGTTGTTCGCCTACAGTGACACTTCAGTGCCGCTGCTGTGGGACGACGATCGGGGCGGGCCGACGACGATCGCGGTGCCCGACGAAAATGTCAAACAGGCGCTGCTCTCGCCGGATGGCCGCAATCTGTTGATCGTTGGCAAGGATGGAAACTCACGATTGCATGATGCCAAATCGGGAACTCCCCTTGGCCCGGCATTTCAAGCGGAAGGATTCGCCCGCGAACGGAATCGCGATGGCCGATACACGCTCTTCGGCACGATGAATACGTTACGTCTCTGGGACACATCGATGGGGCGAACTTGTGGAGAATCCTTGCAAAATGAAATAGGGCAAGTGAAGGCGTCGTTTGGTCCCAGCGGTACGGTACTCGCGACGCATTTGGATTTCACGGCCCAACTGTGGGATTGTGCTACCGGACTGGCGTTGGGACCTCCTTTGGACATGCCCAGCAACCAAGACTCGAAACCGATTTTCACCGCCGATGGCCGACGGCTCTATATCGCCAGCAACGGCCTCGAGGTCTGGCGAGTCCCTCCGCCGGCCGCCGACGATCCAGAACGCTTGCGATTGTCCATCGAAGTTCGCACGGGCCTTGAAGTCAACGAGAAATCAACGATCCAAAAGCTGAGCCAAGCCAATTGGCTGGAACGCAAGCGCCGGCTAAAACAACTGGGCGGTCCATGCGACGTGGGGGAATAGAATCGTGGCCGACCGGCTGTCGAATTCGCCAGGCCGTCAGGCCGCTTCATATCAAGCGGAAAGAAAGAATGGTTTGCTATGCGACGAATCCTCAATGCGTTGTTGACGATTACTCTGGTTCTGGCAGGGATGACCGGCCATGCCAGCGCCCAAATCAAAGGCGAGGTCGTCGGCACGAAGGTGATTTGGGATCAGGCGCGGATCAATCGCGACTCCGACATCGTGCGCTTCAAAGATCGCTGGTTCGTCGTGTGCCAGGAAACGGCCTTCGAGGCATCGACGGAGGCTGCCCTGCGCGTGATTTCCTCGAAGGATGGAGACCAATGGGAATCGGTGGCTCTGATCAAATCTCCGACACCAAAGACTTCCTTGTACCGTCCTGCGTTCAGCCTGACCTCGGATGGCCGGTTGATGATCGTGGCCCAGGGAGCCATGCGGTGGGAGATCTTTGATAAATCAAAACCTGAACCAACACCGCGTCGATTGGCAATGGCGTGGTTCTCTAAGGACGGCGGCACATGGAGCGAGCCGACGCCGATTACTGGAGGGGATGGTTATGTGCTTAACCGCGTCGTCTGGAACAAGGATGTCGCCATGGGGTTTGTTCGAGGTGAAAGCTGCGGCAATTGGGCCGTCAATTTGTTTTCCAGTCACAATGGAAAAAGCTTCGAGAGTGTCTTTGCACGCCACTTCGACAATGAGAGTCGTCCGGGAACTCTGGCGATGATTGTCGATGGCGATCGGGCGCATTGCCTGATGAGTCGATACAGCTCGAATGAAGTGACCGGGCAGCAAACACGTTGGCCCTGGAAAACCGGATTGCTGGGGACGGCCAAGGGACCGCACTACGACGAGTGGGAATGGAAAGCGATCAACGTGCCGATCGCCCACGCCAACCTGCTGCGCTTGCCCGATCAGCGGATCATCGCCGTGGCCGGGTTGAACGATCCGGAGTATCGCACGTCGCTTTGCGAGTTCGACTTGGCGACCAGGAAGCTCACCGAGTTCCTCGAACTTCCCAAGGAGTGGCAACGCGTCAGTCTTGCGCACCACGACGGGCACCTGTGGGTGAGTTACCACGCCGAGCATGCAGCCAACGAGGACGTCTATCTGGCCAAGGTGAAGCTGACGCAATAGGCCGTAGCACCGAAAACGGATTCCATCTCTTGCAAGAAAGGCTCCAGAACATGCCAACCATTCGTTCCAATCGCGTCCGCCAAATCGCCGCCGTCGCGTCTGCGCTGGGCTTAGCGCTTGCGGTCCTGCCGTCATCAATTGGGTTTGCTCAGTCAACGACTGAAAAACCAGCATCGCAGGCTGACAAGGCCGACCCAAAGGCGAAAACCAACACTGATGGAATTCAAATCGAGTTCCGCTGGGCGGAGTCGGCAGCGAAGGAGGGGCTGACCGAGTCCGAAGGTGTGGATCTGTCTGAAACCAAAGGAAAAGTGTTCATCCACAAGAAGCCGATTCTCACCAATCAAGACATCGCCACTGCCAACGCCGTCAAAAACAAATCGGCATCAAGCGATCTCTACTACATCGATGTTTATCTCACCAAAGACGCTGCGAAGAGAATGGCCAAGAGCAGCGAGGAAAATCTGAAGAAGTCACTGGTCGTGCTCGCGGATGGAAAGATCATCTCCGCATTGACTCCCATGCAACCACTTTCGGACTGGGTGCTCATCTACGGCCCGTTTGCGAAGGCAGAGGCAGAGAGATTTGCCACGTCGATCAAGACCAAGACAGCCGCCACCCGAGGAGGCGAACCCGAAAGCGCCGTCCAGACCGAGGACAAACACTGGCAAGACCTCGATGTACGTCAGCGAGGCATCAAGGATCGGATTGTCACATTCCTGACAAAGACACCAGCGTTGAGCGACCAACAGGTGGCGTTGGCCGTTTATCTGTTAACTGTGGGCCGACCTCCAACCGACGCCGAAGTGGAACAAGCTCAGAAGAAGTTCGCGGACACAAAAGATCGCCCGTTGGGTACGCTTCAAGTCACTCGCAATCTCGTTCAGGGCAAGGACTTCAACACCGCGGTGGCCGCGACCAACGACCGACTCTTCAAGATCCAGAAGGATCTCGCGACGAAACGCGAAGCTGGCGAAATTCCCATCCTGATGAGCGCCGACGAGGCTCAGAGAATTTTCGCCGACTGCGCCGCAGCAGTGAATGAAGCCGCGAAAACCGATCAGCAATTCGTCGATCTGGCCTACCTTCTGGCACTATCTCGATTCCCCACAGCGACCGAATCCAAACAATCCTTCGCTCATCTAAAGCAAGCTTCTGATCGTGCCACGGCGACAACGGACATTTTCAAGTTCCTGCTGAACTCCAGAGAATTCCTGATGCCGAAATGACCGGTTCGAGCCGGAGCTGGGAGGTTCGCTGTTTTGCATTCCGTAGCGAGGTCTCTCATCGACGGCGCGGCAGGTTTGCAGTTACGGCGGTCACGAATGAGAATATGAGGAAGGAATGAGCATTGGTTGGAACAGTCTGCGTGGAAGTAATGCCGTGAACGCGAACCTTGTATCACAGGGCGATCAGCCGAACGAAGCCTGTCAACTTTCGCTCCGCGAGTACAGCTTGTCCCGCGCGGCGACTGACGGCGAGTATCCCCTCGCTTCGTCTCGCACAAACAGCCAAAGACGTCTTCACGCCGCCCGCCGCGAATACGAATTCAGCAGCGCACCCAACCGTGACGAGCAGAAGACGTTGTTCAGCCGAATCGTTTCGGAGACCACGGGCGGTGTCACCATCCCACGAAAGGGTCATGCCGTCAAAGGCATACTGCCGCGACACCAACCACAGATCGAAGAAGTTTTCAGGCGACTGTTGAGTTGACCGAGTTTGACCATTGCCTCGAACTTCTCGGCAATGACGGTTTCCTTCGGGTAACCGTTCCTTCAGGAAATGATCCTGATTCCCATCTGTGGGATCGCTGCGAACCCGCAGAACAGACCGCAATGATCCTTAAACAATTGCCGGGGCTCAAGCCGCTCTGGTCAATCCTGTGTTTGCATTCGACGGCAAAAGTGATCACATTACCTGTTAGCTCCGGGTCGAATTGGATTCTGCGGCGATCCGCCTTGCAGCTGTTTCGACTGTTTTCCAAGCATCGCGTCGCCGAAGCCTTTGAGGTCGGTCCAGAGGGTCCCTTCGCCGGAATAGATCAAGTTCAGCTCGAGGTCTGCTGGCAAACCTTGGGCGAAGACCCACTGGTTGTAGGCTTGACCAGAGCCGAAGGCCTCAACAGCCAGCTGGAATTTCTCGGCCTTCGCTTCTTCAGACAGCGTCTTGGATTTGGCTTTCGCGGTGCCGAGCAAGACCGTTGCATCCTTGTCGATTTCGGCGGTCTTGCTCGCAATTGCGGCGACCTTCTTGGTGGTTTCGGCAATGGTCTCGGCGGCTGTTTTCTGGCCTTCGGCGAGCTTGGCGGCGACGAGCTTTTCGGTTTCGACGCGGATTTGTTCCGTCTGCAATTTCACCTTTTCCTCCGCCTCGCGCAGGTCCGCCTCGGTCATGGCGGTAAGTTGCTGCTGCTCGCGAGTGATCTTGAGTTCATCTGCGATGTAGCCCTGCTGAATCGGCAGACGAACTTCCTGCGGAATGTAAATATTCCGCACCAGACCATACAGTACGCTTAACCCCTTGCCGTCGAGGACTTCTGCGAAGTCCTTGGACACGCCGTCTTGATAGGTCTGTCGAATTTTACCATCCAGAAACTCTGCCGCCTTCAATTTGCGACCGTGATTCTGGCAGATGCTTTCGATCTGCGGCATCACAACCTTGTCCTCGACCGCGTCCTCGTCGCCGAATTTTCGAATCAGGTCTGCGGCTTGATCGGGCATGATGCCCCAGATCGCCGTGAAGTCGATACGAATTTGAAATCCATCGTCAGACTTGAACTCAAAGCCACTCTCGTCATTCATCACGGTGGGCTCGCCACTTTGATCGAGCTTCATGATGCCATCCGGCTGAGTCAGCAACTTGGTGATAATGCTCTTCTCGCGGTAGCCGACCTTGACCACGTCCACCTGCTGCTCCTCTTTATTGATCGGATACAGACCAGGCGGCAGAACGTTGTTCTGGATTCCGGTGACGGCTTTCGTCAAAGGGTTGTCGGTCAGGTTTGTGACAACTCCGACATAACCCGGTTTGATCAAGACCCACCCGGATCGCTTTTCTTGTCCTTCGGTCTTCTTGACTTCCTCACCCTTGATGACGGTGACTTCATACGCCTTCGGATTGATGCGATAGCGGCCCGGTCCGAGCAACTTGCGCATTGTGCCGCGATATTCCGTCTGACCGATGTCGCCGTCCACCAGGAATTGCCCGGTGGCCTGCTTCTTTCCGACTCGGCTGATGACGATGGCAACGCTGCCTGGCTCGACCAGCACGTCAGGAACCTTTTCGCATTCCCAAAAGAGTGGGAAATAGAAATGCCGTCCCGGGCCAACCATCTCAGCCAGGATCCCTTTTTGTTTCGGCCTGCCGTCCTCATCGACTTCAGCCAGTTGTCCCTCTGGAGCGGCTTCTAAGTTGAACCCCAAAATTGGCAATGGTAGTCCTTTGTAAGTCAATAACAGCGATTTGCCGTTTTCGACATACCAGTAACAATACGTCCATTGAAACACCTCGAAGCCCAGGGCGGCCAACAACGCGACCCCAATCATCAGCGAAATCAGGCGTCGTGGTCTGCGAAAGTCAACTGACATAATGGCCTCTTTGCTTGACGGCGATACATCGCCGATTTGAAACTCGATAGGTGCTTTCTGAACAGGATATCACTCCAACAATTGTCGTGGGTCGTACGCGGCTCTGCCACATACGTCAGCGTTGATGAATTACTCCTCTCGGATCACTTTTTCGGCAAATCCTTCACCGGCTCCTGGAATGACTCGAAGATTTTCATGAGCGGGCTGTCGGCCGTGTTGACCATGATTGTCCGGTAGGCGGCCG